>JALZJL010000430.1 GCA_030859785.1 Acidobacteriota bacterium | reverse complement strand
TTACCGAAACCGCGGTGATGGAGAAAGCTGAAGCGGCGGCTGCGATGCTCGGACAACTCAGAGACATAGGGGTCAAGTTGCACATCGACGACTTCGGCACCGGCTACTCATCGCTTGCATACCTGCTCCGGTTTCCGGTTGATGTGTTGAAGATTGATCGCACGTTCGTCAGCCGGATGGGGCTCGGTGACGGAAACTTCGAGATCGTGCAAACGATCATTCAGTTGGCGCACAGCCTGGGGATGCAGGTGACGGCGGAAGGAGTGGAAACAGCCGAGCAGATGGATCAATTACGAGCACTGCGATGCGAGTACGGACAAGGCTATTATTTCTCTGCAGCGGTTGACGCGGAAAGAGCGAAACAGATGATTGTCGCAGCCTCAACAGTGGTGATCGACTTATCCTATGCTTAGAGCTTAACTTGAACCCAGCAGACGCAGCAATAAACAGTGAAGAGCAGGTTGCTGGGTATTGTCAACTTAACGATCCGAGTGTGCCGCAGATCAGCACTTGCGGCATCATCGGCTGATGCACGTCGCAGTTTCTCTCTATCGCCGCCATAAGTTTCCCCGCCGAGATCATCAGCCACGCTGTGTGGCTCTACTTCCGCTTTGCTTTGAGCTTTCGCGATGTCGAAGAGATCATGGCGATGCGCGGCGTGACGCGCACCTATGAAACCATTAGAGAGTGGTGCCTGAAGTTCGGCCAGACCTTTGCTAACGAGCTACGCCGCCGTCGTCCTCAACCTGTAGACAAGTAGCACTTGGACGAGATGTTCATCAGGATCAACGGCAAGTATCATTTTCTGTGGCGAGCAGTAGACCAATATGGTCACGTGCTGGACATCTTGGTCCAGAGTCACCGGAACAAGTTAACCGCCAAGCGCTTCTTCCGCAAGCTGCTGAAAGGATTACATTACGTGCCGCGCGTTATCATTACCGACAAGTTGAAGAGCTACAGTGCAGCGAAAGCTGAGGTCATGCCCGGTGTTGAGCATCGCTAGCACAAGGGACTTAACAACCGGGCGGAGAACTCGCATCAGCCGACCAGGGTACGAGAGAAGGTAATGAGACGGTTCAAGTCAGCAGGCCTTGCACAACGTTTCCTCTCAGCCTATGGAATTATCTCTTCGCACTTCCGACTACGCAGACACCTGCTGACGGCCGAGCACTACCGAGAAGAAATGAGGTCGAGGCTTGCTACATGGAATGAGGTGAGCTGCGTTCAAATGGCCGCTTGAGAATACTAATAAGGAATCACCGTAATGAGCAAAGCTCGGCCTCATCCTGTCCTATTTGGTCAGTGATATGTCTTTTCCAACTTAAGTTGACAATACCATCAGAACACATCGCCAAGCTCATGGCTGCGCCCAAAAGACCCTGTCTCAGCGCAGCCAACGCTTCAGGTTTTGCGCGACAAACTCATCATCATTCAAATGCGGATAACCGGCGTAGACGCGATCAATCTCCTCCATCTGTCCGGGTGAGAGGTCTTCCTCCGGGTTCAGACACCAACGCCCTTCGAGCAAGCCCTGCCGCCTGAGTACTTCGTGCAGCCCGGCGATGCATCCGGCGAATTGGTTGCGAACGTCAAAGAAGGCCGCGTTCGCATCGGTAATCTCCGCGCCTCGCGCCAGCAGAGCGAAAGCGTTATGCCCGTCGTTGCGCCGGCACTCATGCACCGCTTCGAGTAGTTCGACGGCGCGCCTGGTCCACACAGCCCAATGTCCTAACAGACCGCCGGTAAAATTAACCGATGCCTGCCCATTCGCTCCCGCGAACCGAAACTCAGATAGCAAGTCGGCAACGATGTTGTCGTCGTTTCCTGTATAGAGGGCTATTTCCGCCTGCCGCCCGCTATCGATGACGGCGCGAACTACGTCCAGCGTTTGGTAGCGATCAAAGGGCGCGACCTTAATGCCGGCAACATTTTCTATCGCTAAGAACTCACGCCAGAAGCGATAATCCAACGTGCGCCCGCCGACCGCTGGCTGTAAATAAAAACCGAAGAGCGGAATCGCTTCGGCGACACGGCGACAATGCTCAACCAAGGCAGAGACGGGCGCATCTTGCAATTCACCTAAGCTCAAAAGGCCAACGTCGTAACCAAACTCACGCGCTAGCTCGGCTTCACGCATGGCTTGCGGAGTCGGCCCGCTGATGCCGGCCACTTTGATGAGCCGCCTGCGGTGCCCCCGTTCATATTCGATGATGGCCTCGATGGCTAAACGTAACACCGGCTCGAACAATCCGATGCGCGGTTCACGAATCGCAAACTGTGTCGTATGCACACCAACGGCGATGCCTCCGGCTCCAGCCTCGCAGTAGTAACGTGTCAGAGCCATCTGCCGCCGCTCGTCCAGCTTGCGCGCGGCAGTCAGCGCAAGCGGGTGCGCCGGTATCACAACGCCGCGTCGCAGGATCGCCCAAATATCTTTCTCAGTAGTGCGGGATGCCGTCATGCTCACGTTAAAATCTCCCGTCGATCACTTCGTATCTGGTCGGCTTGTCAAGATTGACGCCGCCGCGCTCAATCCAATGCGCGACGCCCTCCAGAAGTTCGTCCAGCGAAACTTCAGGGTAGCCAAGCAACGCATAGCAACTAGAGGCATTGCTGAGCAGTGCGACACCCGTATCTTGTCCTTGAAAGACAGGCGTGCGCTGAAATCTAGCGGCGAAGAATTCCGCGACGCAGCGCACGGAGATTATTTCCGGCCCCGTCACATTCAGCACGAGCGGCGGCGACGCGCAAAGTTCGAGGCTACGCAGAGCGTAAGAATTTGCGTCGCCCTGCCAAATCGCATTCAAGCTGGTAACCGTTAAATCAATCGGCTGGCCGTCTTGAACCTTACGTGCAATATCGACCAGCACACCGTAGCGTAAATCGACGGCATAATTGAGCCGGAAGATTAAGCATTGCGTGCCCTGCTCACATGAGAAATATTCAAAGATGCGCTCCCGCCCCAAACCCGACTGCGCATACTCGCCGTAGGGTGCGGGCGCATCGGTTTCTACCGAGCCGCCGGAACTGGCCGCGACGAAAGGGTAGATGTTTCCGGTCGAAAAGACCACGATGCGGGCGGCGCGGAAATGTTGTGCGACGTGCACGGGCACAAGCGTGTTGGTGGCCCACGTGAGGTCTGAGCGATCAGTTGAACCGAATTTCCGCCCCGCGAGGAAAAGCACGTTCTCGCACCACGGCAACATTTCGATTTCCTCACGCGCTAACAGATCGCACGAAATCGTTTCGACTCCCGCTTCCTCCAATTCCCGACGCGCCCGTGCCGCAGAGAAACGGGAGACCGCAATCACGCGCCGCTCTGTGCCCGCCGCTTCGGCAGCACGTTTAGCGCGCCGCGCAAGCGACGGCCCCATCTTCCCGCCCGCGCCGAGGATCATCACATCCCCAGACAAACGTCGCATCAGTGCTTCGTCGCGTTCACTGTGTGTCGCCAGTAATACTTCCAGTTGCGCTTCCGTCTCGACTAGCTTCATCATAGTTTCTTAACACGGGGCGGCGGCCTCACAGTACGCCCCTTTCATAGAACACTACCCACTGTTCTTTCTTCCTCACCCTCGCAACTCCCTCTCAAGTCTGCATCCCATCCGCGTGCGCGAAAGGCCAAAGTTTGGAACGCCACGACCAGACGAAGAAAAACAGGACACCCAACACAAGCGTGCCCAGCCCGAAGAGGATCACCGGCCAATCGGTCGTCGCGAACATGAAAATCCAGCCGAAGAACGCGACCAAATTAGGGATAGGGTAGAGCCAAATACGGTATGGGCGCGGCATCTCCGGAGCGCGTCTCCGCAATAGCATAACGGCGAAAAGTTGGCCGATGAACTGGATGAGGATTCTCGTCGTGATCAACGCATCAATCACGATTCCCAGAGAAAAGAAACTGCAAATGATCGCGATAACTCCGATGACAATCAGCGAGACGTGCGGAAAGTTCTTCTTCGGGTGGAGGCGATTGAAGACTTTAAAGAAGTAGCCATCCTTGGCAGCCGCGTAAGGGATACGCGAGTAGCCGAGCAGCAGGGCGAACACCGACCCAAAGGCAGTCCATAAGACCATCGCTGTGAACAGCGTGGCGACGCCCGCACCGTAAATCCTCTCCATGAAGATGGACACAACGAAGTCCGAGGAGGGGCGCTCCGACGCGGGGACCATCTCGCGCCACGGCACGACGCCGATAATAGATAAGTTGATCGCGATGTAGATGATGGCGACGGTGATGACGCTGATGATGATCGAACGCGGGATGACGCGGCCGGGGTCGCGGACTTCATCGCCGATGTAACAGATGTTGTAGTAGCCGAGGTAATCGTAGATGCCGATGCGCGAAGCCGCCCCCAAGCCGAAGAAGAAGCCGAGCGAGAAGTCAAACGCTCCGGGCGGGAAGTCGAAGGCCAAGCGCGAATCGAAGTTCAGCGCCCCGGTGACGATTACGGCGAGCGTCGTCAGAATAGTCCCCGCCCACAGGCTGATCGTGAGCTTGCCGATAGAGGTGATGTTGCGGTAGAGCAGTGCGATGTTGAAGAGGCCGATGGTGACAATCACTAAAGCTGTTTGAGCGGGAGTGATTCCCTTCCAGACGTAACCCAGATATTTCGTGAATCCGATGTAGCCCGAAGCAATTTCCAGCGGGCCGCTCAGGATGAACTGCCAGATGAAGAGGAACGCCATCAATCGTCCGTAAGTCTCTCGCCCGTAGCCTTCGCGCAAGTAGAGATAGGTTCCTCCCGATCCCGGCATCGCCGCGCCGAGTTCGCTCCACACCATCCCGTCAGAGATCGTGATGAGCACAGCGACGAGCCAGCCGAGCATCGCCTGCGGCCCGCCGAGCGTCGTCAGCAGCAGCGGAATGGTGATGAACGGCCCGATGCCGATCATGTTCGACATGTTGAGGGCCGTTGCCTCCAGCAGACCGAAGCGCCGCAGCAGGTGCGATCTCTCTTCACGGCTCGAAGTGTTTTCTTTTTCGGCGTTCATGATTCTCTGACTGAAGAGAAGGTCAATTGAATTAATGCCGCCCGGCGGAAAACCGAGCGCGCTCGGATTGATGCTCGGATGGCGATGATGTCCCGGAAAGTCTGTGCGACTTTCCAGTGGTTAGCTTGACACGCGCAGAGATTAGCGTCCGCCCTTCTTCTTGGCGTGCGTGCGATTCGTTTCCTTCAACTCCGCGAGTTGACTCTTCGCGAGTTCGTTCTGTGGGTCAATCTTCAGCGCGCGCTCAAAAGCCGCGAGCGCGTCCGTAGTCTTTCCGAGCGCCTTGAGTCCGACCCCGGCGAGGACGAAACGCATCGCGCCTTCCGGCGGCGACGGCTCCGCCTCAAGCATTCTCGCTTCGTCGTTCAGATTTGCAAGCCGCCCGTAAAGGGCGCGCGCCTCATCACGCCGCCCCGTGCGTTCGAGCGCGACGGCTTTGTAGTAGTAGTGCTCCGACCACGGCTCAGACGGCTGCGTGGGCGAGCTGAGCGGCTCGCTTGCGGCGCGCTGCCAAAGCTTTTCGGCCTCCGCGCGCATCCCCGCTGCCTCAAACTCGCGCGCCGCCGCGACGTACTCACGCGCCTGCGACTGCACCGAAGGCGCGCCCGTACCAAAGTTCTTTGGGTACTCGGTCGCCTTCACAAACTCTCGCGCCGCTTCAGCATGATGCTCAGTTCGTTGGTGCTCGCGCGCCAGACCGAGATGCGCCTTGCGGTAGATTGCGAGCGCGGCGAACTCGCCTTCACCGGAGGTGAACGATGTTCGTTCGAGCAGCACCGCCGCGTCGGCGAATTTACCGGCGTCAACGTAGGCGGCGGCGAGCGCCTGCACGATGGGGGGGCGCGCGCGCAACCCTTCGGGCACGTCTTCGAGTAGCTTTACCCTGCGCCCGGTTGCGCCCGTCTCGGCAAGCAACCTGTCGAGTTCGACGTACAAATGGAAGTCGTTCGGCGCGGCGGTAATCGCGTGTTCGTACTCGCCGACGCCCTCCTCTTTCTTCCCGGCAACGAGCCAGAGGGCACGCGCGAGATTGCGGCGCGCGACTGCGTTCGACGGATCAAGCCTGACGGCATCCCGCCACGCCGCCAGCGCCTCTTCGCCTCGCTCTTTAGAGGCGAGGACGTTGCCGAGGTAATAAGCCGCGCGCCCGTCTTTTGGGTTGGCCGCTCTCGTCGCGCGCAGTACTTCAATCTCTTCGACGCGGTGCGGAAAGACAAATGCCGGATCACCCTTCGCGCCGAGCGCGCGTTGCGCCTGCCCACGCTCGCGGTCTCCACCTTTCTCGTAGATGTAGCCAAGCGTGTAGTGCACCATCGGGTAAACATTCTTCCCTTCCCCACCGGCGCGACTGATAGCTTCTTCGAGGACACTGCGGCCTTCAGACATTCGCCCGGCGGCGAGGTAATCAAATGTCAGTTCGAGAATTGAGTCAGGCTCACGCGAGAGCAACCGCCACAGTTCGCCGTGCGCGCCTCTGGCCTTCGCCTCGTTGCCGAGCGCTTTGTGGATTTCATACTGTTCGCGTAAGGCTAAATAATCGAGCGGCATCTCACGCACAACTGCGTGAATCCGCCCCTGCGCAGAATCTAACCGTCCAGCGAAGCGTTCGGCCATCGCCAGAATGGTACGCGCTTTTATATCACGCGGGTCAAGCAGCACGGACTGCGCGAGATGTTCGAGCGCGCTGTCCACGTTTCCAACGGCGAGAGCCATTTCGCCGAGAACATACCGCGACACCGACTCACGATGTCCCGCGCGCACAGTCCACATCAAATGCTCAATTGCTTCAGCCGACCGGCCTTGTGCGCGCCTCACAAGGCCGAGGTAGTAGTGAGCGTCTCCGGCGTCTTTGTTTCGGCGCAGAGTTTGGGTCAGATGGTCAGCCGCCTTGTCGTATTCGCCGCTTCGGTAAAAAGAGAGGCCGAGCGCGAGGTGCGCGGGAGCGAAACCTGAATCGCGCCGCAGCGCTTCATGGTAAGCAGCACGCGCCACGCGCTCGTTGCTCTTCTTATCCGCGGCCAAACCTTCGACGTATGACTGCTCTGCGCTCGCCGGATTCTTCGGATCAGTCAAAGGTCTAATGGCCGGCTTGAAATCGGGATTACCGTCAACGGGAGCGTCAGTGCGATATTGAATTAATTCGCGCCCGTCTTTACTCTTGAAGCTGACGATGAGCGGCTTGCCCGAAGAATTCGCGGGGATGTTGACTTGAACCGTGAAAGGCTTTGCCGGATCGAGGCTCACGCGGTCGGAGTGCAGACGCCGGCCTTCACTTTCGATTGTTAACTCAGCGTCATCGAACTCCGCGTTTGCGTTCGCGGTGATGACAGCCCTGTTGCCTACGACATTGACCTTCAAAGCGCCCTCGCGCGTGGCCTCGTCGAATCCTCCGCCCATGCGGTTCACGGGAAACCAGTATTCGGTAAACCTCTCGACGCGGTGGGGCGCGATGAATTCATGTTCCATCTGCGTCTCGAAGCGACCGGCCTGAAACTCGACGTACTGTCCGTCAGAATCGGTCAGTTTATCAATCCAAATTTTGCCGCTGTCGTCCGTGCCCCACGTCCACGTCTTCTTGCCTGGAAGTTCTCGGTGGTCGGCCACGTGGACGATGCCCCAATCCGACTTCGCGTAGTAGACGCCGAAGAAATCGCGCTGCGAGTTGCGAGCGAAGAGCGACAAATCGTTTGTCACTTCGCGGTAAGTGCCGATGTCAATGCCCTTCTCCTTCGGGAAAGAATAGACCGGCCAGAAGGCGTGCGGATAGGTTTCGCGCATCGGGTAGACGAAGCGCATGTCATCGGTCGCCGGCGCGGCGGCTGTTGACCAGTACCAATAGCGACCGGGCGTCTCACGGCGGTTGTTCAATGTCACTTCCGTCTCGACCACCTTCTTGCCGGGACGCAGTCGGACAAGGATTGACCATTCCATTCTCTGCACGCGCTCGGTGTCGCCGATGATGATGGCGGCGCTCCCGTCCTCCTCCGTCCGCGTCGCGTAGTCAATCGGCGAGACGGTTGTCAGCGTGTGGCCGTCGGGAAAATTCCACTCGATGCCGCCCGAAATCCACGCCCCGCGAATCCCGACCATCGCGTACTTGACGACGTGGTTCGTGTAGAGCGCGTCGCGGTTTGCCGTCTTATCGAAGATCGCGTAGAGGCGACCGCCCAATTCCGGAAGAACCGTCACGCGCAGATATTCGTTCTCAAGATGGACTGCAATGTATCTCTTCTCGACGCGCTTGTTCGTCAGCGTGTCAAGCATCGGGTATGGGTAAGTCGGGCGCCACCTTCGGCGTGGCCCGTCGAGCAAAGCCGGATTCGGATCGGGCGGCCCCAACTCATAAGTCGGGATGACGAGCGGGGCTTCCCACACACGCGGGAAATTTTCCGACTGCGCGTGCGTTGCCGTCGCCAGCGACGCGAGGACTAAGAGGACGAGTGCGGTCAGTCCTAAAGCGGCGACACAACGAGCGAAGAAATTGTCTTTCAAGTTGCTTATCAAAACCATCATTCAATCGTTCAACTTGATGAATGTAGCTCTAACAACTCATGAGTGACGGGTGACAAGTGACACGCGGCAAAGTGGAGGAAAACACCAGTGAGCTTTGCCGATAAACGCAGCAGACGCGAAGCAGAAGCCCGCCTGCTTTCTCCACTACCCACAGACCTTCACTTGCGAGATTTGCCTTTACCCGCCGCGGCGAGGGACTGCGCCATTTGATAGCGAACCTTCTCATACTCGTCGCCAGTTTCGGGGAAGCTGACTGTCGCTCCCGCTTCCGAGAAGACGCGGGGCACAATCGCCCGCAACGCGCCGTCAACTTGCGAATCAAAATTCAACTTGCGCGCGAGCGTCAGGTATTGATGATCCTGCAAGCCGCGACGAAAGTTCGCCAGTTGAAAGGTCGAGATTGGCCCTCGGATGCTGCGATCTTCCTCCGGGTGCAATCTGTCTTCGCCGGGGTAGATGAGCACGCCGTCGCCGTTGATGTAGCCGTGATCGTTGACGGGTTTGCCCGCTTGGCCGCGATTGTCGAAGGTGATCGGGTTAGCCCAGACGTTCTGCTCGCGCCGGCCCTGCTTCTGGCTGTTATGTCGCCAGTGGACGCCGTGCCAGTAGAAGTAAACGTTGATGCCGTGCTTGAAGCAGGCCCAGATGGTTGCGCGCGGATCGGTGGCCGGGGCGTCAATGATGATCGCGCCGGCGTGAGGGCGACCGCCGTTGTAAATCCAATAGTCGCGCCCGCGCGCACGCTCCGCAAGAGCACGCTCAATGTCGTAGCCTTGCGGCCCAGAATCCCAAATATCAATTGCTTCGTCCAACTCTTTCGTGTAGCGGCGCGTGACGAAGACCGGGAGTTTTCTTCCCGGCCCCGGATTTGAATGGACGTTACGCGCGATTTTTTTAATGCGCTCAAATTCCGACGGCCCCGGCTCATCGGGCATGTAGAGGAAAGTCAGTGCGTGCGGATAGTTTCCTTTGAGGAACGTCATCCACTCATCTGACTTCTTCCACGCGCTCGCTTGTTCGTCGTAGTCCTTGCCGGGGCCGTAGAACGTGGCCGGGATGATTCGGTTGCCGATTTTTTCGCCCGGTCCTTCGTAGCCGCGCGCTCCTGTGAAGTCTTCGCCGCTGAACCGCCCGGAAGCCGCGCGCGCCGATTCGA
>JALZJL010000421.1 GCA_030859785.1 Acidobacteriota bacterium | reverse complement strand
GGCGGTTGATGGAGTATTGTCGCCCGCGAATTTCTCGCTTGTTAGGCGTTGACACCAAGTTGCGAGAAATGAAGAAAGCCGCATAAAGGTCAAAGAACTACTGGCTCATAAGCCGGGAAGTACAGGTCTTATTCGAACCATTGTGGAATTGAAACATCGCGGGCTGCGATGTGTGTGGGCGGGAGTTTGAAGCTATGCTCAAACGGCTTCGGATTGCGAGGTGAAGTTGAACGCTTTTAATTTCAGCGCGGGCAATAGTGATGAGCTGTTGCCTTGTGATTCGGAACCGGAGACGCGCTCGGATGCACCGATCATGTCGACGTTGCCGGGCGCGAGCATTTGTAGAATGCTCTGGTTGAAGCGGAAGTTGCGCACCGGATATTGAATGCGTCCGTTCTCGATGTACCAAATGCCGTCGCGCGTCAGACCAGTGAGCGATGCGGTGCGTGGGTCTGTCGGGCGAATGTACCAAAAGCGGCTGACGAGTAACGCGCGGTCGGAGCCCTTAATCATTTTGTCGAGGCTCGCGGTCTGGGCAGAGCTCTCCAAAATGTTATTGACCGGGCCGGGCGTCGGCTCCTTTCCTTTCTCCTTCGCCCAGAAACGTGTGTAGATCAGATTTTCCAGTACGCCGTTGCGGACCAGATAAATCTTTTGCGCCGGGATGCCGCTCTGCGCTGATTGTGTGCCGGGTAATTCTGTGCGCCACGGATCGCTGTAGATGTTGATGCGCTCATCAAAGATTTTCTCGCCAAGCTTCGTCTTGCCGCCCGGCGCGGAAAACGCGTTGCGGCCTTCATCGGCGTTGCGTGCGAGAAAAGTAAACTGAAAGAAAGAGAGCAAATCGGCCACCGCCTGCGGTTCGAGAATAACGGCATAAGCACCGGGCGGAAGTGTGCGAGGCGCGCGTGATTCGAGGGCTTTGCGAATCGCTTCGCTGGCGACGCGCGCGGTGTCAAGCCGGGCAACATCGAAATGGTTGCGAAGGAAATAGCCGGAACTGCCGCCGTCCGGCGTGCGCGCAGTAAGGCCAAGACTGACCAGGCTCGTGCGTTCGTAGTTGAAGTTGCCGTTCCTGGTTGCCGAAGCTGTGGTGGTGCCACGCGCCTGGTGAAAGCCCGCGCCAATTACGTTCGCTTTTTCGCAGGCGGCGATCACGTCGTTGATGTCTCTGGCGCGCTTGCTTGGAGAGATGTTCGCAGTCGCTTCGGCATAACCGTTCGTCGGTTTGTAAGTTTGCGACGAAAGCGTCGGCAGGTACTCGCGGTCAACGGGCGAGATGCGCGCGAGTTGTTCAGCTTCTTCGACCGCCGCGCGGAGCGAAGCATCGTCGGTGCTGTTGGTTGATGACGCGCCGCGCTTTTTATCAATCCACACAGTCACGCCGACGCTCGTATCTTCGCTGTGACCGCTGGTCGTAAAAGCATTGGCCGCAAAACGAAGGTGCGAATAAATCTCGCTGGTAACACTGACCGCTGCATCATCCGCTTTGACAAATCGGAGCACACGGTCGCAAACGCTGCGAGCTTCCTTTTCACTGAATAGCATCTTTCAGAAATCTCCTATCCCCGACGCGCGGCGGTGTTGAGCACGTTGATTTGACGGAAGCGGGCGGGCGGACAACCGTGACTGACGGCATTCGATTGACCGGGTTCGCCCTTGCCATCATTAAAGCTGCCGCCGAGCGCGTAAGTCGCCTGTCCACCTAAAGCATCGCACGCGCCCCAGAAGTCGGTGGTGCGTGATTGATACGCCACATCACGCAGCATGCCGTTGATCTTGCCGTTCTTCACTTCCCAGAATGTCTGCCCGCCGAACTGAAAGTTGTAGCGCTGCTGGTCTATCGAATAACTGCCGCGTCCGTAAATCAAGATGCCGTCTTTGACATCGGAAAGTAGATCGTCGAGCGAGGTGTTCTGCGACGACGGTTCAAGCGAGACATTCGGCATGCGGGGAAATGGAACACTGCTCCACGATTCAGCATGAAGGCAGCCATAGGATTTCTTGTGACCGACCAGCGGGGCGAGGTCGCGCGTCGTCTGCCAATCGACGAACACGCCGTCTTTGACGAGATGCCAGCGTTGCGCGGGCACGCCTTCATCGTCGTAGCCGACGGTGGCGAGTCCGCCGGATTGCGTGCGGTCGGCGACGAAGTTGATCAGCTTCGAACCGAACAGAAGTTTTCCGGTTTTGTCCGGCGTTAGAAAACTCGTGCCCGCGTAGTTGGCTTCCCACCACAGCGCGCGATCCAATTCCGTCGGATGACCGACCGATTCGTGAATCGTCAACCACAGGTGCGAAGGGTGAAGCACCAAATCATACTTTCCCGGCACGATTGATTTGGCTTTCAGCATTCCGACCGCTTCGTTGCCCGCCTGCTCGGCTTCGTTCAGCCACGGATACTTTTCCATGTACTCATAGCCCAGCCCCTGCGGCCCGCCGAGCGAATTGCGTGTTTGAAAATCGCCGGTTGTTCGATCTGCCGCCGTCACCGTAAACTCAGGCGAACTGCGAATCAGATACTGCTCGATGCGCGAGCCGTCGGTCGAAGCGTAAAACTTTTGCTCGTTGACAAAGACCACGCTGCTGTTGACGAAGCTGACGCCTTTGACGCCGAGAGCGCGTTCGTTCAGCTTTAAGAGCAACTGAATCTTGTCGTCAATCGGAACATCGAATGGATCCCGCTCAAACGGACTCTTCCAATTCGCAGAGACTTTCGGCGTCGGCACCATCGTCACAGATTTTCGTTGATAGACGGCGTTTGCACGCGCTATCTCGACGGCCTGCTCGGTGATACGACGAACCTCGGCGGGCGTAACGTTGCGGCTCGAAGCAAAACCCCATGTGCCCTTGACCAGCACGCGTACGCCAAAACCAAAGTTCTGGCTTCGCGCGACGTTCTGCACCTGTCTTTCGCGCGTCGCGACGGATTCAAAGCGATAGCGATTGATGCGGATGTCCGCGTAAGAAGCACCGAGCTTCTTCGCCGTCGAGAGAGCCACGTCCGCCAAATTGTTTTTATCAACCGCCGCTGCCTCCGCCGCTTCCGCTTCAAACACCCATGACGGCAGCGGTATCGCGCCGACGGCCAGGCCGGTGGTTTTCATAAAATCGCGCCGTGAAGTTGTCATTTACAAACCTCTCTGTTCTGTGAAGGATGGCGTCAAATAGTATGCTCACGAATCTCGATGTTGTGTGTTTCGATTCAAGGTGCGCGGCGTGTGACCTGACAGTCGATATGTTCTCCCTTGAATCATCGCCGTGACACGACGATCTGCTTCGACGGCCATGACTCTACCACGCTCCAGTTGCAGTACGAATCCGCAGATGGAGTTGAACGTGACGTCCATTCTACCGTCTCCATTAAGGTCAACGCTGTTCCCTACTCCGCCCGCTGAGGTGCGTCCGATGTACAGATTGCCATCAACCCGGCCAAGCACCGATGAGAAGCCGGTCACAGTAATTTGAAAGCTGTCACGCACACGTTCAGCCGTCGGGTCGGTGCCGCTTCGCGGATAGATGAATGTTCTGTTCGCCGGCTCCGAAGAGGTCACGCGAACCGGACGTAAGTCACCATAAGTACTGCGAAGAGGTGAGTCGTCGGCCATCGCGACATCGCTGTTGATGGCGATGAAATTCTGTTCATCTGATCCGTTTCGGTAAGCGGTTCGCGCGAGTCTACCGGAAGCTGACACAGCAATTTGAAGCGCCACGCCGTCGTTTTCGAGCAACGGCCACGTTACGCCCCAACTCTCAACGCTGGATGTGCGGGTCACGGTGGACAGG
>JALZJL010000409.1 GCA_030859785.1 Acidobacteriota bacterium | reverse complement strand
GCAAAAGTGAAGACGAGTCACGAGGGTGCTTTCATTCAACTCACGCACCAATCAACTTTTGCTGAGGCACTTATTTTCGAGATGCTTGATTACGAAGACCTAATAAAACGATTGAATCTCATGGTACGTAGACGATAACCCATAAAGGCATACTCAATCGTCGCGAACTGTGAAGCTGGCCCGAGGTTGGTGAGGTGTGGTTGGGCGCAAAAAGGATTATAGACTCGGAACGGGGTATTTGCTAAGACCGCAAAAATGAAAGCGGGGCGACGCTTTCGCCACCCCGGTTAAATGTTACGAACAGTCGGGCGTCAATCACGCGCCGCAGCACTTCTTGTACTTCTTGCCTGAGCCGCAGGTGCAGAGTTCGTTGCGCCCGACTTTAGCTTCGGTGCGACGGACGGTTCTGACTTTGCCCGCGTCTTCACCGGCGGCGGCAGCAGTTTGGTTCGGCCCTGTGAAGCGCAGTTGCGCGGGGCGGCGCGGCGGGCGGCGTTGCAGTGCTTCGGGCGGCTGCTCGGCGACGACCTGTAGATTGAAGAGCGTGCGGATCGTGATCGTGTCGATGCGGTCGAGCATCTCCTGGAACATGTCGAAGCTCTGCTTCTTGTACTCGACGAGCGGGTCTTTCTGTCCGTAACCGACCAGCCCGATGCCCTGCTTCAGATGGTCAATCGAGAGCAGGTGATCTTTCCACTGTGCGTCGATGATGTTGAGCATGATGATGCGCTCGTAGGTGCGCATCGCTTCGGCGCCGACTTCAGACTCCTTCGCCGCGTACTGAATCTTCAGCTTCCCCCAGACGTTCGCCTCGATCTCGTCTGAGTTGGCATTCGTTAAATCAATGCCTTCGCCCTCGGCGTCAAAGTCGAAGACGGATTGGAGTTGGATGTTGTAGTTATCGATGTCCCAATCTTCGGGCGCGACATCTGCGCCGAGATACTTCTTCGTAAAGTCGCCGAGCAGGTCGCGCGCGACGCCCGTCTCGCCGAGCAGGTATTCGCGCTGATCGGGAATTTCCATCAACTGCCGGCGTAGCCCGTAGATGGTTGCGCGTTGCCGGTTCATCACGTCGTCGTATTGCAAGAGGTGTTTGCGCTGCTCAAAGTTGCGCGCCTCGACCGATTTCTGCGCGGCCTCAATGCGCTTCGAAACCATCTTCGATTCGATGGCGACGCCCTCGTCCATGCCGAGTCGCTGCATCAATGCCTTAACCTTGTCGCCGGCGAAGATGCGCATCAAATCATCTTCGAGCGAAAGGAAGAAGCGTGACGCGCCGGGGTCGCCCTGACGTCCGGCGCGCCCGCGCAATTGGTTGTCGATGCGGCGCGATTCGTGGCGCTCGGTGCCGATGATGTACAGCCCGCCCGCGGCGACGACCTCTTTGTGCTCCGACTCGACGACATGCTTGGCGCGAGCCATCTTCTCTGTCATCTGCTCTTCGGTCGCTTCGTCGGGGTCGATCTCATCCTCTTTAAGATACTCGCGCGCCATGAATTCGGTGTTGCCGCCGAGCAGGATGTCAGTGCCGCGTCCGGCCATGTTGGTCGCAATGGTGATCGCCCCCTTGCGTCCGGCCTGCGCGACGATCTCCGCTTCGCGCTCGTGGTGTTTGGCGTTCAGGACGTTATGTGGAACGCCGGCCTTGTGCAGCTTGCGCGAAACCAGTTCGGAGTTCTCAACCGACACCGTGCCGACGAGCGCGGGCTGACCTTTCTCATAACACTCCTTGATCTCTTCGACCACGGCGTCCCACTTTTCGGGCAGCGTGCGATAAATCACGTCGGAATTGTCTTCGCGAATCATCGGCATGTGGGTCGGAATCGTTGCCACGTCGAGCTTGTATGTCGAGTGAAACTCGGCGGCCTCGGTCTCCGCGGTGCCGGTCATGCCCGACAGCTTTTCGTAGAGGCGGAAATAATTTTGCAATGTGATGGTCGCCAGCGTCTGATTCTCACGCTCGATCTTGACGCCCTCTTTCGATTCGACCGCTTGATGTAAACCATCCGACCAACGGCGACCCTTCATCAGACGCCCGGTGAATTCATCGACGATCACCACCTCGCCGTCCTGCACGACGTAATGGTGGTCGAGCCGGTAGAGCGTGTGAGCCTTCAGAGCGTTCTCGACGCAGTGCAGCATCTCCATGTTCGACGGGTCGTAGAGGTTGCCAACGGCGAGCAGGCGCTCGGCCTTATCGACGCCCTCTTCGGTCAGCACCGCCGAGTGCTGCTTCTCATCGACGAGGTACTCGCCGGTGATTGTACCGTCCTCAAGCTTTTCGCCCTTGCGCAGGTGCGGAATCACGGCGTCGGCCTTGTAGTACTTGTCGGTTGCCTCATCGGACGCGCCCGAAATGATAAGCGGCGTGCGCGCCTCGTCGATCAGAATCGAGTCCACCTCGTCGACGATGGCATAAAAATGTTCGCGCTGAACGCAGGTCGCGAGGTCGAACTTCATGTTGTCGCGCAGATAATCGAAGCCGAATTCATTGTTGGTGCCGTAGGTGATGTCGGCGGCGTAAGCGTCCTTGCGCTCCCAGTCATCCATCTCGTTTTGGATACAGCCGACCGAGAGGCCGAGGAATTTGTAGATGCGTCCCATCCACTCGGCGTCGCGCGATGCGAGGTAGTCGTTGACGGTGACCACATGCACGCCGCGGCCCGTCAGCGCATTCAATGTTGCCGGCAGCGTTGCGGCGAGCGTCTTACCTTCGCCGGTGCGCATCTCGGCGATGCGGCCCGAATGGAGTCCGATGCCGCCGATCAACTGCACATCGAAGTGGCGCATGCCGGTCGCGCGCACACTCGCTTCGCGCGTGATCGCAAAGACTTCCGGCAGCAATTCGCTGAGCGCCTCTTGTGTGCGCCGCTTGCGCTCCGCCTTGTCGTGGGTGTCGCCGACCTCACGCGCGACCTGTTCCTTCATCTCGGCGATGCGTGTGCGCAGTTCGTCGTCCGAAAGTTTTTTAATGGACGGCTCAAGTTCGTTGATGGTGTTGACGAGCGGTTGCAGAGTCTTAATGTAACGCTGATTGCTGCTCCCGAATATCTTAGTTAAAAATTTGTCGATCATCGTTCTACCTTAATCAAAAATAAAAAGTTCCGGAACATCTCCATCGCTATCTTGACGGTTCCTCACGCGAGAAACTTACTTGCGCGAAACTCTCTCTCTCTCAGCGTAAGATTGTAAGTGAGTGAGAGTTGCCGAGGCAAGCAAACGAAAATAGAGGCCGGGAGTTATCGAATTCAAGAAAATATGGGGCTTACGCAAAAGGGATCAATGAAACAACGGATTACACAAATGACACGGATTAATTGTTTGTTATTCTGTGAAATCCGTGTCATCCGTTGTTGGTCATGTCCGAGCTATCTCCAGCCTCAAACCTCTTCGTTCATGCCGGTGGCACCTGCTTGACGAGTAGCTCGCCGGCGGTGTTACGCGGCATCTCAAACTTGACCGTTACTTTGTTGCCGCTGGCGGAGACGGTCGTGCTCTTCCACACCGCCGCTTCATCTTGACCATTGGTCTTCCAGCGTTGAAAGACGATCCCAGCACCGTAGACATTTGCCATGCTCTTCGCGCGTTCCTCGGAATCAAGCACCGTGTCGGCGCTGACGCTCAGTTGTTTCTGGTCAAGAACGAGCGTCATTCGCAAACGCTCGGCGCCTTCGAGAAAAGCGAGCGCGTGACTAGCGCTCAACGCCTGCACGACCTCCGTCGCGAGTTGCTGCAACGTCGGATCGGTGGCCGAGCCGCCGGTCATCACCATGTTGGTCAGCGTCCCATCTTCCGCGCGGTCGGCTTCGAGCGTGACCTGAATCGTGCCGCTTAAATCCAGGTCGCCGTCAACCCACTTCTTGTTGTACTTCGCCAGCAGGTCTTTGTACGGCTTGACGTTAATCTTCGGCGGCAACTTCGTCTTAGTCTGCCCCGCAAGTTTATTGAGCGCCTCGCGTTGCGCCTTCTCGGCCTGAGCTTTCTTCTCGGCCTCCGTTAGTTCCGTGACGTTGATGCCGTCGGCAGGTGTCGAGCCTGGATTGTTCGCGGCAACCTCCGTCGATGGATCAGGCGTCGGTGTCGGTTGTGGTGAAGGCTTTGGTCGCGGTGTCGGTGATGGTTTGGGGGTCGGCGTCGCCTTCGGTTTCAACGGTGTCGGGAGCGGCGTCGGGCGAACTTCGGCAATAAACTCCGGTTCGGTTGCCCTTGACGCGTTTCGAGAAAAATATCCGGGCGGGTAATAAAGTTTGTTCGGGTTGGAGATGTTGATGATCTGCGCCCGCTCGCGGACTTCGCCGGTGACGTAATCTTCGTCAGCGTACTCAGCACCGGAGAACATTCCGGCGATCAAAAGCGCGTTGCGCACTTCAGGGACGAAGACGATGGCCGCCGCGAAAAGCACGTGTATCACGAACGAGGCGGCGACCAAATGGCGCAGCAGCCGGTTGAAATGCGGCGTCCGGTTCACTTCATATTTTTGAAACAACTCAGCCATTTTGCCCCGCACTTCCCACACTTTCAGTCAGACTCAAATGCCCGCCAGCCGTCATGACCGACCCCGCGCTCCGAAAAACTTTAGACGCCACGGCGGCGCTCGGAGTTGCGAATCAACAGATAAAAGTTACCACTAGACGTGTCACTTTCACAAAGACGGCGGATGATCTCGGCAGCTTTTTATAATTTCTGCAAACTTGGCCCTGGTGCCCACTTTCATACCTTAACATTAATGATGATGGGTTAAAATTCTCTTCATGACACATTTCCGTGAGAGTGACCGTCGCCGCCGCCGCACCCGCCGCGCACGAAGTAATAAAGCTGAGTCCGCTTTACCGAACCCGCGTGCGCCAGCCGGCGAAGAGGGTCGTCGCGTCAGTGACAATGGCGACGATGCGCGTCGTCCGAACGTCCCGCCGCTACGTCCTTCTACCGGAGATGTTTCGCGCGTCGCCGAGCCATCAGGTCGCACGTCGCTCAAGCGTCCGCTGCGCCGCTTGCTCGAAGGCATCGGTGCGCCCGCGCCCGCGCCGTTTACGCCCGACCCGTTTCAGCTTGAAGCCCTCGCCGCGCTTGAACGCGAGGATGTGCTGGTGACCGCACCGACCGGTAGCGGCAAAACATGGATCGCGCGCGAAGAAATCAGACGTCTGCTAGCCGAAGGAAAGCGCGCGTGGTACACCAGTCCGCTGAAGGCTCTGACTAACTCGAAGTATCAGGAATTCTCAGCCGAATTCGGCGCCGCGAACGTCGGCATCCTGACCGGCGACCGCAAAGAGCGGCCCGACGCGCCGCTGATCATTGGCACGACGGAAGTCTACCGCAACCAGTTATTCGACGCATTGCGCGACCCCGGGCGTCCGGTGCAGGCCGACCTGGTGGTGCTTGACGAAGCGCATTACCTCGCCGACGAAGAACGCGGGCACGTCTGGGAAGAGGCCATTATCCTGACGCCGCCGCGCGTGCGCCTGTTGCTGTTGTCGGCGACCGTCGGGCGCGCCGAAGAGTTTGCGGAGTGGATCACAGAGGTGCGCGGCGTGCGGTGCGGCGTGGTCGCGCGTCCCGGAGCCCGTCCCGTTCCGTTGCGCGCCGCGTTCCTCTACCCGGACGGGGAACTGGCGCCGCTGTTTGACGACGCCGGGCGCTTCAACATCGAGATCACACACTTCATTCAGACAGCACACGGGCGCCCGTCCGTCGCCCGTCGCCACTTCAGCGACGGGCGCGAGCGCCGCCCGTCGTCGCGGCTCAACATGCCGGAGATGCCACCCTCGGTGCTGCTCGCGGCGCTCGGCTCGTATGACTTGCTGCCGGCCATCGTCTTTTTGCCGACGCGGCGGCGGTGTGACGAAGCGGCGGTGGAAGCGGCCCTGACGCCGCGCGGCAGTCGCGTGTCAGACTCCATAGGCGGCGACCGCAGCAAACGCACCTCCGTCGAGCGAGTCGAAGCGCGCCGCGCTATGTTGCGTGAAATCGCCGAACGGTATCCGGAAGTTCGCAAGCATCGGCACTGGGAGACGGTCATCCGCGGCGGCGTTGCGTCGCATCATGCGGGCCATCTTCCGGCGTGGAAGCTGGCGATTGAAAATCTGATGAGCGCCGGACTGCTTGATGCAATCTTCGCGACAGCGACGGTTGCGGCAGGCGTCGATTTTCCGGCGCGCACCGTCGCGCTGATGAACATTGATGTGCGCACGGGCCGGGGGTGGCGACCGCTGACGGCTTCGGAGTTACAGCAAATGACGGGGCGCGCCGGGCGGCGTGGACGCGACCGCGTCGGCTTCGTCGTCGCCGCGCCGGGCACGCATCAAGACCCGCAGAAGATGGCTGCGCTGCTCGGCGCCCCGCCCGACCCGCTGGAGAGTCAGTTCCGCGCGACCTATACGACGCTGCTCAATCTGCTTGACGCATACGGCAACTTCGCGCAGGTGCGTGACATCTCCGAGCGGAGCTTCGCGCGCCGCGAGGTCGTCGATCAGGTCACCAGATTGCAACGCGAGCGCGACGAGAGCGAGGCACGCATCAGGCAGAAGCTGGCGGGCGCCGGTTGCGGCGGGACGGAAGCGGCGCGCGGGCTTGAGCGTCTGGCGAGCGCCCGCACACGCTTGCTCGAAGGCGCGCCGCAGACACGCACAGAGGCGTTGATGAACTGGCTTGATCAAGAGGTCATGCCGGGGCGGGTCGTGACCGTCGGGCGCAGCGGTCGGCGGCTCGTATTCGTGACTGAACGACGCGGCGCGAACATCATCGGCGCACGCGAAGATGAATCGCGCGTGTCGCTCTCGTTCGAGCGTATCGGACGTGTTTACGCCGACACCTACCGGCTCGATGAAGGTGGACGCGAAGCGGCGTTCGCGGCAGTGCGTGCGGGACGCGCGACGCTGCTCGATGAGCCACGTCTACGTGACGCGCGCGCCGCGACGAACGAAACAGTCGCGCTGCTAAACGACTTGATGGAACAGTTGACGCGCCAGGAAGATGGCGACGCGGGTCTACGCGATGATGGGGTGCAAGATGACGAGGTGCCAGATGACGATGGGCGGAATCGCGGGGCTTGCGAAGAAGTGCTGTGGGCGACGCTCAGCGATGCGGAAGTAATCGAGCGTTGTGAGCGGCGGATGGTGGCACTGAGCGACGAAGCGTGGCGTCCCTTTGCGCGGCGGGCGCGCGTGCTCGACCACTTCGGCTACCTCGATTTCGTTGCCGAGCAGGTCACTGCGCGCGGGCGCTGGCTCGCCGATCTGCGACTCGACCGTCCGTTGTTGGTCGGCGAAGCGATTGAGCGTGGATTGTTCGTGGAGCTAGATGCAGTACGGCTGACCGGGGTGATGGCCGCGTTTGCCGCCGATGCCGAGCGCGACTATGGCGAGCTTCAACTCGACGACGCGCTGGTCTCGGCGCTCGCGCGGTTCGAGCAGGTGGCCTACGAAGTCGCGAGCGAAGAGTGGCGGCACGATCTCGATCCGGCGCCGGAGATAAATTATTCAGCAGCCGCGACCGCTGCGCGTTGGGCATCGGGTGCCAAGTGGGACGACCTGGTGCGCCAGACGCGCGCCGAAGAGGGCGATCTGTTTCGCATGCTGACGCGCACCGGCGAATCTCTGTTGCAGGTTGCAGGCCTCGGCGATTCGCATCCGGCGGCGGCTCGCACCGCCGCGCTCGCGGCAGAGGCAGTGCTGCGCGAGCCGGTGCGCAGTTAAGCCGTGCGCAGGTGCAACAAGCGTGGGAAACGAAGAGGAGCAAAGAACTGTGTGGATGTCCGAAGAGAAGATGCGCAGCTCATCCGTTTTTCAACTTCATCCCTCATCCTTCATCCCTCATCCCTTAAGAGTCCTTCATCCCTCCCAAGAGGCATCGGCTGCATCTAAACGCCATCGTGAGTGTTTCCTTAAAAGATTTGCCGACATACAGCAGTTTTGCGCGGAGGTTTGCGCGCCGGTTCATCGCCGAGCGTGTGGCCGAGTCACAGATGCCGATAGCCGCCGCGCTGTACCATCCGCAGCCTCGGACTTGGGACGACGACGACGTGACAATCGCGTGGCTCGGTCACGCGACGGTGCTAATTAATTTCTATGGCACGTGGTTGTTGACCGACCCGGCGCTTCGGTCGCGCGTCGGTCTGCGCGTCGCCGGCGCGACTTTCGGGCCGCGCCGCCTGGTGCATCCGGCGCTCGCTCTGCGCGAACTTCCGCCGCTCGACGCCGTGCTGATTTCGCACGCGCACATGGATCACTCTGACCTGGGGACGTTGCGCCGTCTGCCGCGCCACATGCGCACCGTGGTGCAACGCGGCAACAGCGACTTGGTGGGCCGCTTCGCGCGCATCGATGAACTGGCATGGGGCGAGTCGGTTGACATCAACGGCGCGCGCGTCGTAGCGATTGAAGTCTCCCACTGGGGGGCACGTCTGCTCACTGACCGGCACCGCGGCTACGGTGGTTTCCTGATTGAGAAAAACAATCGCGCCATTGTCTTCGGCGGCGATACCGCGTACACACATGCCTTCGCTAAGCTACGTCAACGCGCGCGGATTGATCTCGCCATTTTACCAATCGGTGCCTACGACCCTTACATCCACGTCCACGCCAACCCTGAACAGGCGTGGGCGATGGCGCGCGAGATGGGCGCCGACCACATCTTGCCGATTCACCATTCGACGTTCCGCCTCAGCCGCGAGCCGACGAACGAGCCGATCACGCGCCTGCTCGCCGCCGTCGGAGAGCGGGAGAGTTGGCGCGTCGCCGCGACTGAAATCAGTCAGACATGGGTGATGCCAAAGCTGATAGCATCCTTATAAATCCAAGGGCTAGGGCTTGATGAAGAGCTCTTTAAAAGCAGTATTTCCGCTTACGAATCAGGCAAGCGTGGGCCGCCTTACCTCGTGTTGTTGCGTTACGCAAGAGTAGCGGGTGTTTGCACGGATGTGCTGATTGACGATGAATTAAACTTGTTCGCTAAACTGCTGATCAAGCCGAAGCACCAGGTTTGAGGCAGAAGCAATAATGCGACAAATTTATTCTTGGGCAACTCGATTGCTACTTTTTAATTTCATTAAGCCTACGCTTTAATTCGGGTGTAACTATGTAGATATGCACCTTGTTATCCCCGCCTGAAATTTTAAGTAGTCTGACCATTCCATCAATTTCAAACATATCGAGAATGTGGTTGACTATCATAACAGGCTGATTTGACGCCGCTGATATTTCCAAACTATTCGTTTGGTTGTAGTTAACAATTTGTAAACCCACCAATTCAACTATCGAAGCATAATCATCAACATACACTTTTGCATATTGCTCAAAACCAAAAGTCGTTATGCTGAAATGGCGTATTCTGTTTGTGCCATCCCCCACTTTGCCACCTTTGATGTATTCTCTTGAGTCAAGAATTTCCAACGACTCGTAATACTCTTCTTCGGGAATATCAAACGACTTTGCCTTTTCAAGTAGGGTGTCTACATCTCCAATAAATAAGTAGCCAATACCGATTGCATCTTCACAGGCTAACTTAAAAATCAGGCTGTCAACTTTAGTCAGCCCTGGGACTACATCAACGATAGTTCGGGCGTAAGATGGTGGCATACCGATTGGCGGTTTTTCTCGGTGCTCGTAAATTGCATGCACTATGCTTTCAAATTCAGCCTCATAGCTGTCTAGGTCTTTGATTTTCTCCCACACAGTAGATTGCAAAGCTTCTGGCACTTGGCAATCGTCAATCACAACAGGGATAAGTTTGCTGATGCCGTTAATGTTTTTGACAACAGCAGCGTTCAGTTCCTCTCTTACCCATTTCTTATCTACGCTGTACTGTGAAAGCACAACGATAATGGCCTGAGCATCCTTAATGCCTTCCTCAAAAATTTTGTCTATCAGACTGTCGCCGGGAAGGATCTCCCACTTATCAAGCCAAACATCGATACCTCTGTCCAGTAATTTGGTTGCGAAGCCTAAGACAAAACGCTCTTTATCTTCACTTGCGTGGCTAACAAAAGCTTTGGGATGCATACTCCCCTTCCCTTATAAACGCCCGTTAGTGAAGTTGCCAGCAACATTCAAAATGTCGCTTGCCATCTTAACAATCCATACACGCCTTATAGCAGCCGTGTCCCTGTCAATCTGAAGTTGAATGTCACGCCATATCGCATCGTCGCGTCAATTGAAACAAAAGGAAATACATGCAGGAGGAGTTTATTCAAGCATGACTTAACAGCAAGACGATTGGTGAGGTTGCCAAGAAATTAGGATGCAATCATAGCGGTGGTGGTTATGATGTTTTAAGAACGGCGGCACAACAGTTTAAATTGCCCACTGACCGCATGATTGAATATGGCTTAAATGCCGGCCCAGGTTATAACCATATTGAATTTATTCACCTATCTGAACTCCTGGTTGAAAATTCTACCTATACCAATATCACTCGATTGAAGCTTCTGTGTCCGAACTGCCATTCGCAGACCGATACTTTCGCGGGAAAGAATAAACGAACTGAGTACCGGAGGAGGGACTTGAACCCACACGCCCTTGCGGGCAAGGATACTTTTTATGCCGGAGGGGGGAATCGAACCCCCATGCCCTTGCGGACGGCAGATTTTGAGTCTGCTATGTATACCAATTTCATCACTCCGGCTCGTTGAGGCGTGCGGAGCATGATAAAGTCCCGTGCGCTTTGGCGTCAACCGCGGATATCGGCTGAATAAAATGTTCCCCTGATACTTCGGTCGTCGCGACGAAAAGTTGTGTCCCGCGCGCCGAAGCGGTAATATGCGAGGCCTCTCACGGGGGCACGTTCCCGACCAACTGAATATTTCTATTAGCCCCTCCACAGTTCCGGTTACAAAATTCCATCCGAGCGGAGCCACATCATGCCTGAAATTCCATCAGCCGAAGCGCGCATTTTAATTGCGGACGACGAAGCTGAAATCCGGAACGTTTTGTACGAGCTGTTGAGTAATGACTACGAATGCGTTGTCGTCGACTCGGCGGAAGAGGTGCTGGCGCATTTACGAACCGGTGATTACGACCTGGTCATCAGCGATATCATGATGGCCGGGATGAGCGGCCTCGAAATGGTGCCGCACGTGCTGGAACTGGCCCCTGACACAGTCGTGATTATGATTAGCGGCGCGCAGACGCTGGAGAGTGCCATCGGCGCGTTGCGCGCGGGCGCCTTCGATTACATCATGAAGCCGTTCGACATCCGGCACGTCGAAGCTGCGGTGCGGCGCGCCCTCGGCCACCACGATCTGATCGTCGCGAAAAGACATTACGAAAATTACCTGGAAGAGATGGTCGAACAGCGGACGGCGGAACTCGACCGCGCGCTGCACTCGCTGGAAGACTCCTACCGCAACACGCTGAAGGCGTTGACGGCAGCGCTTGAAACACGCGATTTAGAAACTCACGGTCACTCCGAGCGCGTCGTCACGTTTAGCCTCCGTCTCGGCCACGAACTCGGACTCGGGGACGAAAAGATGCGCGCGCTCGAATTCGGCTCGCTGCTCCACGACATCGGTAAGATCGGCATCCCGGACGCGATTCTGCGTAAGCCCGCCAAACTGAGTGAAGAAGAATGGGTCACGATGCGGCAGCATCCGGCCCTCGGCCAACAGATTCTGCGCGAGATAGAGTTTCTTAAAGATGCCACATACGTCGTCGCCCAACACCACGAAAAGTGGGATGGCACCGGCTACCCGGTGGGCCTGCGTGGCACAGAGATCGACATCAACGCACGCATCTTCGCCGTCGCCGATGCATTCGACGCGATGATAAGCAACCGCGTGTACCGCGCCGGCCGCTCATACGAAGAGGCCGCCAAAGAGTTGAGCGATTGCGCCGACATGCAATTTGATCCAATCGTGGTCGAAGCCTTCCACCGCGTCCCACGCCACGACTGGGACGAACTGCGCCGTCGCTCGCTGGAAAAGTGTCAGGAGCAAACGGCAATCCGCCACACGGACGCGATCACCTCGTCCGCCGCGCTGGCTGAGTCGAGGCCAGTGACGCTCACCGTCTAAAGCCATTGAACAGTTTTGAGTTTTCGGTTTTCAGCTCAAAACTGTTAACTGTTGCCTTCCGACCTACTTCCCGCCACGTACCCTGATAAGACCTCAGCAAAAGTTTTTCTGTATCAAGAATAAACAACAGCCTCATCGTGACTGGTTGTTACTTTTGCCTTTTGCCTTTTTACTTTTGCCTTCCTACTTACATGTCTCATTGTCGTATGGTTCACGTTAGCGCATCGCCGCGACGACGTAACCGCGGCGCACGCGCAGACGGAGTCCGCTACGGCGTGGGAGGATGCGGATACGCCGGTACTCTGTGGTTGGAGACGTGACGAGCGGCCTCCGCGGCGCGTACGTCATGACGTATTGCGAGCCGATCTCGCGCGCCACTTCGCCGCCCTGAGCGACCATCTCGCCGGCGGATGTCGGCAACCAAATGCGGCCACCCATCTCTTCGGCGAGTGTGGTTAATTGCTGCTCGCTGCGCAGCGTCGCGCTCTCATATGCTTTACGCAGACGGCGCATCTCCGGGTCAAATGTGATCTTCGCTCCGGCTGTCCTTCCAGCCGCGCCGCCGCGACTCATCCCCGGCGGCAGCGTCGGGTCAATGCCGATGGTCGCGATGCCGGACGACGCGACGCTGCCGGGGCGGTCTGCTACCGGCTGTTTTTCCCGCTGCTCGCGCGCCGTCAACGTCAGGCGCGTGAGGACGGTATAGCTGATGACGTGAACCGTCGCCTGCGCCGCGTTCAGACGTCGGACGGCCTCCGCCAACGCCGCCTTATCCCTGGTCGCTTCGTGGCCGCCGAGCGCGTTGATGGCCTCGCGGTAATCGGCGCGCGGAGGCAAATCGACGCCGTCGGTGACGAGTACCACATGACGATGGCCGGCGGGCTGACCCTCGAAGCGCAACGCCGCACGCGAAATCGCTTCGGCGAGACGCGAGCCACGGCCTGACGACAACTTCGACCGCAGCACATGCGCGGCCTGTTCGCGGTCCGCCGTCCAGTCTTGCAACAACTCCGTCCGATTGGCGAACTGCATCACCGCGAGTTGATCGCCCGCGCGGATGTTTGCGACCAGGTTGAGGGCGATGTCGCGCGTCGTACTGGTGCGCATCGCCATGTTCATTTCGCCGCCGGTGCCGAGTAGCAGCAGCACGCTTGCCGGCACGCGCCGCAGACTCTTGACCTCCTGCGCGACATCATCTTCAAGCACCAGCAGGTCACGCATCTCCAGCGTCGGATCGAAGCGCTCATACTCGTCGTAAGCGAAGACAGGGATGCGCACCTCCTCTGTGTAGACTTTGATCTCGTCCTGCGCTTCACGGTTAGTGGTCGCCGGGGCGCGAGGCGGAACCTGAGATGGAACTTGAGGCTGGGACTGAGTCGGAGTCGGCGTTTGAATCTCTGACGGCGAGGTGGTCGTCCGCCTCCCGGATTGTGCCAGGCTGACGCGCGTCTGAGGCGTCGGCGCGATCAGTGAAACGGTCACAGCGGTAACGAATAAAAGCAGACGCACCGAAGATGAATGATGATTCATAAAGCACACTCGACGGAAACGATACGGGCAAGTTACGGATTGAAGACAAAAGAACTTCACCTGAATTTAACATCTTGCGTCCGCGAGACAGCGCGGGGAAGTGCTGGATTTGTAGGGGCTGCGGCTCGTCCCAGCTCAGACCGGCGACAGACCTCCTCAAGGTTAAAGAATGTCATCCAGCTTGAATGATAGCAACGTCGGCTATCGCGCTCTCGGCGCGATGGGCTGGGACGAGCCGCAGTCCCTACCAGTGTTCCAAAGTCGTGTGCTTCGATTTAGCTGATCGCTGACTGCTGATCGCTGATGTATTTTGTTTTCAGTCCAAAGGAATATGTGATGCCGTTGGTGGGGTGCGCGGGTTGCCCGACGGGAGTCGCGCCGTTGTTCCCCGGTCAACCTTCGTCGCTCGGCTGGCATGAATTTTTAAGCGCGCGGCCTTGCTTTGACACAACACTCCTACGGTCGCGCATCGTTTTTCCGTGCCTGCGACTGGACGGCGGTGATGGCAACAGCGTCGACGATGTCTTCCGCCTTGCAGCCGCGCGAAAGGTCGTTGGCGGGTTTGTCGAGTCCCTGCAAAACGGGGCCGATGGCAGTCGCGCCGGCGAGCCGTTCCGTCAGCTTATAAGCGATGTTGCCCGCTTGCAGGTCGGGGAAGATGAGGACATTGGCGCGTCCCGCGACGCTTGAGCCGGGCGCTTTGGATTGTCCGACATGCGGTACGAGCGCCGCGTCGGCTTGCAACTCGCCGTCGATTTCGAGTTCCGGGGCGCGGGCGCGAACAGTGCGAGTCGCCTCCAACACCTTGTCCACCAGTTTGTGTGTGGCGCTGCCTTTGGTCGAAAACGAGAGCATTGCGACGCGCGGTTCGACTTCCAGCAACGCGCGGCACGACTCGGCGGACGCCAGCGCAATCTCCGCCAACTCTGCCGCCGAAGGATCAATCACCACGCCGCAGTCGGCGTAAATTAACGCGCCGTCGGCACCGAACTCCGACGACCGAAGCGCCATCACAAAGAAGCTTGAGACGAGTTTGAAGCCGGGGCGCACACCGATGCAGTGGAGCGCCGCGCGGACGGTGTGGGCAGTGGTGTTAGTCGCGCCCGCCACCGATCCGTCGGCGCCGCCCTGTCGCACCAACAGATCACCGTAGTACAACGGGTCGCGAACCATGCTCCGCGCTTCGTCCATCATCATGCCTTTCGCGCGCCGTAGTTCGTAGTAGAGCGCCGCGGTTTTTTCAAAGTCAGGCGCGCGGTTGTGATCAATTAGCGTGACGCCGCCGAGATCGACATTCGCCTCGCGCGCTGCCGCTCGAACCTTCTCTTCGTCGCCGAGCAACGTAATGCGCGCCACACGTTCGCGCGCGCAGATTGCCGCCGCGACAACAGTGCGCGAGTCTTCTCCCTCCGGAAGGACAATGTGCTGCGGGTCGGCGGCGGCCCGTCGGCGGATGCGTTCGAGTATCGACATCATGACTGGATGAACAGTTTTCAGTTTTGAGTTTTCAGAGTTGAGCTGAAAACCGAATGAAGAGGGCAATGGCAAACAAGTTTCAGAGTTGAGCTGAAAACTCAAAACTGTTCGATGGCTGTAATTTAACACGAAGCGCACGCCGCGACACGCGCAACCCGGCGGCAGCCTTTGGAGTGCAGCGGCACTAAAGACGGTTGAGAGTCGGGGATGATGTGCGGACGAATCTCTATTAAGCGGCGAGTGATTCGTCAACGAGATTTTCGGCGGCCTGGACGAGCGGCTCGATAATCTTCGGGTCGTTGGTCTTGATGGCGTCGAACCAGCGGGCTTCGAGGAAGGGCGCGTCAAAGCCGTCGCGGTCGTAAGCGACAAGTGCGACGAGTTGTGTCGGCGAATTGACGATGATGAACCATTCGCGCGAGAGATGTGATCCGTCCGCGACGGGTATCGGGCGCATGTTCGGGTGGCGAGGCGGTTTCCAGTCCGCCTCGCCGAATATGTAAACGCGCTCAGAGACATCAGCCATCCGCAGATAGCGGTCGACTATCGCCTCCATGCGTGAAAGCTTCTCGAAACCGGCATAGACTCTGCCCGCGCGGTTCGTCCGCAATAGCACCGCGTTCTCAATCAACAGACTGATGTATTCAAGGCACGGAACCTGTGCGCGGAATCTAAACGTATCGCGTTCGTCGAAGTCCCGTCGCGAGATGTTCGAGACGGTGCCGAGGTCTTGGTTTGCCGAGGACGCGGCCACTTTCAATGTGTGCTCAAACATCGAATAATCTTTCACAGTACCGTCGAACCTCCGGCGCTCGCCCTTGAGTCACCACACAAAAATTTACGCGCCCGTCGCTTCACTGGCGTTACGAATGTTTCTTTTAAGTGTGAAGGCGCGGATTGAGCGAGATTTACCAATCGACTCTCCCTGATTCCGAAAAATTAAATTTCCGTTCCAGTCGTGTATCGTTCGATTCAGAGGTTCGAACTGACTACTGTCGTGCGAGCGCGTCGAGCAGCTTTTCGTGAATGCCACCGAAGCCGCCGTTCGACATGACTGCGACCACATCGCCGTCGCGCAACTCCGGCGCGAGGCGACGCACGATCTCGTCAGCGCCGTCGATGCAGAAGGCCGTCGTTCCCTGCGCGTCAATCTCGTCGACAAGTTGGTCAGTGTCGAGCAGGGCCGGTGCCGCAGCGTCACCCACCCGCCCACGGTTGAAGACGGTGGCGACGATGACGTAATCCGCCTGGCCGAGAGCGCGCACATAGTCGCTCTGAAAAAGCGCCAGGCGCGAGGTCGCGGAGCGCGGCTCAAAGACAGCGAAGATGCGTCCCTCCGGATACTTCGCGCGCAGGGCGTGCAGCGTCTCGCCGACGGCGGTCGGGTGGTGCGCGAAATCATCGATGACCGTCACGCCGCGCACACGCCCGCGCACTTCCATGCGTCGCCGCACGCTCTTGAATGTGGCGAG
>JALZJL010000394.1 GCA_030859785.1 Acidobacteriota bacterium | reverse complement strand
AGGCTATGTCAGCCCACAGGAGTATGAACGAGCGTATTATCAAAGAGCGAAGGCTCAGGACTTAACTAGCCAGGAAAGGAGGACGAGTTAAGAGAGTTTGGTGTCCACGAAAGCGTGACCACCTCATGAGACTCTAGAGAAAGAGAAAAAACAGCTAAGTGCGGCCAATGATCTTACGGCAAAACTTCTCGGGCTCGTCGCGGAAGTGGATAGACAAATTCCATACTTCAGGGCGATTGTACGCTCCGGCGGTCAGGTTAACGGTGCTGCGCTCACTACTGACGGTAAGTATCTCGTCACTGCCGGTGACGACTCAACGGCGCGAATATGGGACATCAATAACACCAGATCAAGTTTGACTGAGTTGAAGGGGCATACCGGAGCAATCAAAAGCGTCGCCTTCAGTCACGATAACAGTTCCGTCGTAACCGCCAGCGAAGACAAAACGGCGCGCGTGTGGAAATGTGACTCAGCATGGAAGTGTTCCGATCAGCCTCTGGAGTTGAACGGGCACAGCGGAGCAGTCAATAACGCGGCATTCAGCCCTGATGGGAAGCGCGTCGTCACAGCAAGTGCGGATGGTACCGCGCGAATCTGGGACGCGACTACAGGCAAGCAGGTCGGCGAAGAACTCCGCGAGCGCTCAGAGACCGGCGATTCTTCAACTTCAAAGCCCGTCAATAGCGCAGCCTTCAGTCCTGACGGCAGACTGATCGTTACCGCAAGTGATGACTACAAGGCGCGAGTATGGGACGCAAGCAGCGGAGAGCGGCTGGTTACGTTGAGCGGACACAAAAAGCCTGTTAGGAGCGCGGCATTTAACTCAGAGGGCACGCTCATTGTGACATCAAGCGAAGACGGCAGGGCGCGGATATGGGATGCGAGAAGCGGCAAATCAAAAATTACGCTGGTTGTACATCGGGCGTTGCACATTAAGAGAAAGGCAGGTTTGTTCCCATTTTCCTTTGACCTGGATGACGCGACAGTTGAGCCGCTTTACAGTGCTGCTTTTGGCCCCGATCCTAACCATAAATTCAAAGACGAGTTTATCGTTACCGCAGATAGTGATGGTTATGTGCGAGTATGGGATGTGAAGTCTAAGACCGAAGTGCTCGTCATAAACGGACATAACGACGCTGTCAAAAGTGCGATGTTCAGCCCCGACGCCAGCTACATCATTACTGCGAGCGAGGATCAGACGGCGCGAGTGTGGAACCCGTGCCGGGATGAGAAAAAAGTCAACGATGAAATCCTCGGATCAGACAGTGGAAAGAATCGTTTCAAGAAGTATTGCCAAGAATACGGTGCTGAATCCACACAAAAGTAGACGGCGAAGGTTGATGCCGAAGGTGGCCCTGGTTAACCTTAGTGAATCAGACGATAGTTGTCGGCCACATAATAAAAAGTTTGGGCTTTCTAATTCTGCAAGCAAAGCAGAAATTCTCACCGCTTACTTTTCTTGAAAGTAGTACCGTGTGTGCTGACAAGTATAATCGATGAGTATATCGAGCAAAGGAAAGACCGTTGCGGAACTGGCCGCGCTCGTTGGAGGGCGTGTGGCCGGTGATTGCGACATCACCATCAAGAGAGTCGCCAGCTTTGAGCGTGCAGGAGAATGCGATATTGCTTTCGTCGAAGACGCGAAGCATTTAAAGCAGGCGCAGAGTAATCGCGCGTCGTGTTTGATTGTTCCCGAAGGCGGGCGAGTCGAAGGCAAGTGCGTGATCGAGGTGGCACGACCGAAACTCGCGTTCGCGTTAATCGCCGAAGTGCTACACCCGCCGAAGCGCCGCGCGCCTTCGATTCACTCAACCTCGCATGTCGCGGCGAGTGCGGAGTTGGGCGAGGGCGTGTTCGTCGGCGCGAATGCCGAGGTCGGCGCGCGCACACGGGTTGGTGATGGGACGCAGATTCTCGCCGGCGCATTCGTCGGCGACGACGTGGAGATTAATCGCGACTGTGTGATTCATCCGAACGTCGTCCTTTACGACCACGTGACGCTCGGCGACCGGGTGATTCTGCACGCCGGCGTCATCATCGGCGCGGATGGTTTCGGCTACGTGCGCGCAGAGGATGGCTATCATAAGTTCCCGCAACTCGGCACCGTCGTGATCGAAGATGATGTCGAGATCGGCGCGCATACCTGCGTTGACCGCGGCGCGCTCGGCGAGACGCGCATCGGGCGCGGAACGAAGATCGACAATCTAGTACAGGTTGCGCACAACGTCTCCATCGGCGCGCGCGTCGTGATTGCGTCGCAGACCGGTATTTCGGGGAGCACCGTGATTGAGGACGACGCGGTGATTGGCGGGCAGGTCGGGATGGGCGACCACGCGCGTGTGCAGAAGGGAGCGGTCGTCGGCTCGAAGGCCGGTATCCTGCCCGGCAAGATCGTCCGCGCCGGCACGGTCATGTGGGGTGTGCCGGTACGCCCGCTCGACGAATACAAAATTCTTAACGCGCACTTCGGGCGTCTGCCGCAGATGAAGGAAGCGCTTGACGAACTGCGTCGGCAGGTGGCGGAACTGAATGCGCGCCTCTCAGAGAAGTCGTAACGTACGAAATTCACGCCACACCCGGCCTGCTTTCGACTTCAAGAAAAAAGATGAGCCACGAATGACATGAACTAAATATCCGACCGGGAACGCATGTCACACAATCATCGCTCTCGTTGCTCCGTGTGACTTGCTGTCAATGAATTGATTCGTGCAATTCGTGTTATTCGTGGCTGACTGGTTTTCTTAACATCTATAGAAACCGACGAGCGCAAACACTCACACCGAAACGCTTCAGCATCTCGCGTCAACTCTCACGCTCTGCCATCGATTAAGGGCGCGCAGCACCGCTTCCGCCGCGCGCTCCGACGCGCCGCCGGCACCGAGTCGCGCGGTCGCTTCGCGGAGTTGAGCACGCACCGCCGCGTTGCGTCCCGTATCCAGCAGCAGGATTAATTCGCGCGCCAGAGTCTCGCCGGTGAAATCATTCTGCATCAACTCGGTGGCGAGCCGGTGGTCGGCGATCAGATTGACGAGGCCGAAGTGCTCGACCTCGATCAGACGTCCGAGCGTGTGCCAGTTGACAGCCGACTCTTTATAGACGACGACGAGCGGCGTCGTGGTGAGGGCCGCTTCGAGCGTCGCGGTGCCGCTCGCGACCGCCGCTGCATCCGCCGCCGCGAGCGCTTCGAGTGTTTCGTGCTGCGTGATGAGTATGTTGAGAGGCGCGCCGTCGGAAGTCTGTGCGTCAAGTAGCGCGGCGGCCTCGTCGGGCGAGCGTGTCGCAGCCAGCGCGAGAACAAATTGCGCGTTTGGTCGCGTGCGCGCGACGATCTTCGCTGCGTCGATCATCGGTGGCAGGATGCGGTGTAATTCTTTGCGCCGGCTGCCGGGCAAGAGCGCGATGACGGGGCGCGTCGGGTCGAGGTTGTGACGTGCGCAGAACTCGACGCGCCCGTAACGTGGACGGACTTCGCCGGTCAGCGGGTGGCCGACGAACTCGACGTGCGAGACGCCGCGCGCGTCATACCACGCCGGTTCAAAAGGCAGGATCGCCAGCAGCAGATCAACATCGTCACGGATGCGGCGGACGCGACGCGCGCGCCATGCCCACAGTTGCGGGCTGATGTAATAGATCACGCGGATACCGCGCCGGTGCAGCGCACGCGCGAGCGGCAGATTGAAGTCAGGCCAGTCGACGAGGATCGCGGCGGCGGGGCGTCGCTCGAACGCGGCGCGCTTCAGAGCCGTGTAAGCGCGCCAGAACTTCGGCAACGCGCGGCCAATCTCAATCAAGCCCATGATCGATAACTCGTCCGCGGCGACCACCGATTCGACACCCGCCGCGCGCATCTCACGTCCAGCCGAGCCGAAGAACTCGAACCTTGTGTCAGGAGATTTATCGCGCAACGCACGCACCAAAGACGCCGCGTGCGCGTCGCCCGACGCCTCGCCCGCCACCATCATCAACCGCAGACTCTCACCGACGCGCCCACTCATGGAAAGCATCATAACCCGAACACTAATAACTGATAGCTGATCGGTGATGCGTTAAGTGTTTAAGAGCGCTTCCCGGTTTTCCTTCATCCTTCATCCCTCATCCCTTTTCAAGTGTTTCCTTGTCGCGTTTCGACACTGCGTGATAGCATCGCCGCTCTTAAGGAACTCCGCGCGGTGCGGCTATGAATTTTCATTGGTGAAGGCGGAGCCGAGCGCAAGGTTTCGTCCTGACGGAGGTCTTAAAGCTCAACCCCTGTGTCTACTATCGCTGATTTGCGGAACGAGCGCCGAGCGCCGCCGATGCTGCTGGGCGCTCTTTGCTTTGCCTGCGTCTGTCTGCTGCTTGGGTTTGCGCTTGCGCCGCCACTCGCGCGGGCGCAGCAGACCAACCCGGTCGACCGCAAGGTGACCAATCCGATCACCGACACGCCGAACGTTAATCCACTGCAACAGGAACAGCCGATTGGCCCGCGTCGCCCGCAGACCGGAGCGGGCGCTACCGCGTCTTCAAACGAAGAACTGAGCGTCAACGCCGGCACGCAGGTGGTGAGCGGCACCGACCAGGCGCGCATCATCACTTATGAAGGGAACGTCGATGCGCGCGTCGGCATCTTTCGTTTGCAGGCCGACAAGGTGACGGTCTACGAGGCCGACAACAAGGTCATCGCCGAAGGCAGCGTCGTCTTTGACCAGGGCGATTTGCAGCGCATCACCGGGTCACGCGCTGAGTGGAACTATGCGACCAAGACCGGCACCTTCGTTAACTCGACCGGCTTCACCAACCAAACCGATGACGGCACTGTGTTGTACTTCACTGCCGACCGTGTCGAGAAGGTTGGCCCCGACCGCATCGTCATCTTAAACGGCGAGATTACGGCGTGCGACGAAGACGTGCCGAAGTGGAGCTTCAAGGCGGGGCGCGTCGAAGTTAAGTTGAACGACCGGGCGCGCGTTAAATCACCGACCTTCAAGATCAAGGGGCAGCCGGTCTTTTACCTACCTTATGCTTCGGTGTCGATTAAGAAACGCGACCGCGCGTCGGGCTTCCTGACGCCGACGTTCAGCGGTTCGGGAAGCAAAGGTTTTCGCCTATCGAACGCTTACTACCAGACTCTCGGTCGCTCTGCCGACATCACATTTCGCGGCGACGTTTACACCCAGCGAGGGTTAGGGTTCGGCGCCGATCTGCGGACGCGCGCCAACTCGCGGTCGTTTTTGAACGCCGGGTTTTTCACCGTTAAGGATCGCATCCTCGGCGCCGAAGCAAGCGCTGAAAATCCCGACCAGGGCGGGTCGAGTCTCTATATCGACGGCGTGCATTACTTCCCGAATGGCTTCACCGCAGCCGCCGACATTAACATCACATCGAACCTCGCGTTCCGGCAAATCTTTTCCGATACGATTCAGCAAGCCGTCTCGCCGGAAGAACGCTCGCAGGTCTTCGTCAACAAGAACTTCGATGATTACAGTTTCAACTTCCTGGCGCGCACACAGGTCACGTCGATCCCGAACGTGCGCGTACGGACGCGGCAGTTGCCGAGCGTCACACTCGACAAGCGCCCATCGGCACTGCGTTTCTTCGAGCGTCTGCCGCTCTACTTCTCGTTCGAGGGCGGCGTCGAAGGCATGAGCCGCAAGGAGACGGTCGAAGACCTTGCGGCGTTCCAGAGCGAGGGCGGCGTCAATCCATTAATCACGCCGTCGATTGTGCAGCGCCTCGACGTGCATCCGACCTACTCGGTGCCGTTTAACTACGAGGGCTGGACGGTGACGGCCATCGCGGGTTTGCGCGCTACTTACTACTCGAACTCGATTGATCCGTTGACGCGGCTGGTGATGGGGCGCGACGTGGCACGCGGCTATGGTGAATTCAAAGTCGACGTGCGACCGCCGGCCCTCGCGCGCAACTTCCGCCACCGCGACGGCTCGTTCTTTGTTCGCCACGTCATCGAGCCGTATTTGATCTATCGAAAGATTACCGGCATCTCGAACTTTGAGCGCATCATCCGCTTCGACTATGTTGACGCCATCGCCGACACCAACGAAATTGAGTACGGTCTGACGAACCGCTTCTTCACGCGCCGTTCGACGGAGAACGTGACCGGTCAGGCGACGGTCAACGGCAACGGCCCGGCGCGCCGGACGCCGCTCGCAAGTCAGCCATACGAGGCACTGTCGTTGACGCTGCGGCAGAAATACTTTTTCGACCCGACGTTTGGCGGTGCGCTGATTCCGGGAAGGCGCAATCAGTTCTATCCGATTAACACATTCAGCGGATTCGGTTACGGCGGCGTGCCGCGTCGCTTTTCGCCGCTGTATGTTGAGGCGCGCTACCGCCCCAGCGTTAACCTGTTTGCCGACGTGCGCACCAACCTCGACGCGCAGGGGACGGCGGGCGGCGTGCGCGACCTTGCCGTCAGCTTCGGCGTCAACCGTCGTCTCGTCCAGGCGTTTCAGACTTTCTATTACACGCGCGCCGTGACGCTGGCCCCCGACCTGCGCCGGTTCAGCGACATCAACGGCAACGAACCGGGCACGCGGCAAGGCTCGCAGTGGAGTCCGGCAGTTTTCGTCGGCAACCGTGAGGGCGGATTATTCGGCGGCCTCTCGTTCTTTTTCGATTTTCAGAATCGACCCGGCGGGCGTAGTTCATCGCTCGTCAGTTCGGTCGCCACGGTCGGATACGGCTGGGATTGCTGCGCGGTGACGCTCCAGAACTCAACCTTCGATGTCGGTCTGCGGAAAGAGAATCGCGTGCTCTTCAGCTTTCGACTGAACGGCATCGGGACGTTCGGCACCGAGCAAGTCGGCCAGAACTTCCGCTGACGCTGGTTGAGGTAGCACAGACTTTGCGGTCTGTGGATGCCGCCATATCATAGACTGAAGTCTGTGCCACTCGCTTCCGCCACCCACAACTGAAGCATTACCAGCCTCAAAAAAATAGATTGAACTTAAGTCGCGGTAATGCTTATACTGAAGTGCGGCGGGCATAGGATCACGATGAATGCCTCCCAATCGGCCATTCACGACCTCGGTTACTAAAAGCCGCACGCCGGCATCAGCAACTTTACATCGACCCTTCACTCCCCGCTGGGATAAGTTGCCCCAGGATGCATCTTCCAGGAAGAATCAACCATCAGAACAGCGCCTTCGTGCGTGTCAGCTTGACCGAAGTAGTGAATACGCATCACTAAAGGCGTTCTCTAACTTAATCTGAAAGCGTGAATTCAACTTGTAAGTGCAACTCGGTTAACTGCTCAGAGGACGCCGGTTAGTGTCTCCGGTTAGGGGCATAACTGTTGCAGGCAAAAGGGCTTCAAAAACAGTCGAGCGACCTTACCACTGCG
>JALZJL010000370.1 GCA_030859785.1 Acidobacteriota bacterium | reverse complement strand
CCGCCGATGCTCGGATCGAGTGACTCCAAGTCGAAGTAGATGTAGCTGGCGGTCGGATCACCGGCGAGCATCTTGGCACGGTCGAAGGCGAAGGCACCCGCGCCGAGGAAGGCCGTGCCGGCCTGGTTGAACTGGTTATCCGTCATGTAGTAGCCGTTGGGCCACACGCCGAACTTCGGATAGTCGTTGAACTTGTTGTTCGGCATCATGAAGTCGTAGAGGTAGTAAGCGCCCGTCGGGTCGCCGGTCTGCGAGACTGCGACGAGTTGATGATTGTTCGGATTAGCGACCGAAACGCAGAACTCTGTGATCAACCAGCGGTCGGCTAGAGAGTCGTAGTTCACAGTGGGGTCGCCGTCGTTGGTGTTGGCGCAGGGACCGGGAATGCTCGCGAAGAGACTGCCGAGCGTGCGAACCGGCGTCGCCGGGGTGCCATTCTTGTTATAGACGCGGTAAGTGCTGTTGACCGCCTGCACGTAATGGTTCGGGCCGACGTCACCGACCGTGTCCGGTGGCAAAAAGCCTTGTCCGAGGGCAATCGTGTCGAAGATTGATTGTCCTTCAAACGAGTTCAAAGGTGCGGGAATATTAGGATTTGGGGCAGATGTCTGGACGACAGGGTCGTCGGAAATCGCGCTCGGGTTATTCGTCTCAAAGCGGATAATCTTCTTCGGATTTTTTTGGATGTTTCGCACGAGCTCCGGATCGGTCTTCTCTTTTTCTTCCGGCGGGAGGTCGCGGATGGCTGGGGAGATGGCGAAGGCAACGGCCTGCGACGAGATAGGGCGGAGCTCTTGAGCCAGCATCCGTTGTAGCGCAGCCGAGCGCCGCACAGCTTGAACCTGCGGTTTGACGGCCGCCTCTTTTTTACTAGATTTGTTTTTCTTCGTCTTGCTACGCACTTCGCTGTCAACCCGGATGGGGCCGCTTGGCCCCGAACGCCGTTGGGCTAATCCGGCAGGAAGGATGATGAGCAAAGCAAGGAGAAGCGGGGTAACGATGAGAAGCAGATTGAACTTCCTCTTCATGGGGGTCCTCCAAATTGGGAAAGAGAGACCTGCTTCGCAAAGCAGGCTGAAACAGTGAATCAACAATTGCGAGGGATGAGTAACGCAACTTCGGATGGGCGTCGTTTAGATCGCACAGCAAGAAGTGGCGATGAGCAGCAGGAGACGTCATTGAGTCCTATGGGGCTTCGTATTTCGATCCAGAACGAAGGGTATTGCGGGCACACGATACCAACATGTGTTTTGCGTCTCACCGAATTGCAACTGCTAAAACTTGAGAAGGAAGTTCTGGGAGGGGTATTCAAACAGAACTCTCAACTACCGAGTGTGAGGCAGGCACACTATATCTTTCCGACTGATTAGATTAATTATATTTTCTATTGAGCATTCGTCTAAGATTACAGGCGAGATAGAGAGATATTTCCAAAGAAAAATAAAACCAGAGTTGACCACAACACAAAAATATTTGAAGGAATGTTTGGAAATAACTGCACCTGAAAACGGCTGTATCAATTTCAAAGCACCCACCGCAGTGCATTTGGTGTACTTCAAAGAGTAGGCGTGGAGGTTACTTGGCCTCGAAGGATTAGGTTGTACTCGACAGCACGCAGACTACTGCATCCTTCGGCGGACGCGCATCGGACGATGCGCCCATTTTAGATGGCACAATTGTGCCATCGCCGAGGCGCGTGCTTTGACGGTCTGACCGGTGCGTGCTAGAAGCATCACCTCTCCGCGACCGGTCGCCAACGTTTGTTATCATCACGTGACCGCAATATAACCCGGAGCCACGCTCTGTGTCGCGTTCGGCCAGCCAGTGTTGGCAAAGTTTTTGTGATTTAATAGGCGGACACATGGAATCTGATATCACCGTCACGCGGCGCGGGGCCGAGCGGGCGCGCGCCGGCCACCTGTGGATTTACCGCAGCGACGTGCGCGAAGCCGGACAGTCAATCGGCGGTGCAGTCGTGCGGGTGCGCGATGAGCGCGGGCGATTCGTCGGACGCGCGTTGTGGAGCGACCGTTCGGAAATTGCGCTTCGCCTGCTGACAACGAAAAACGAACCGGTCGACCGTGAGTGGTGGCGGCGCCGTCTGCGGGCGGCGGCGGCGCGTCGCGCCGGTCTGGAGCGGGAGGCCGACGCCTTTCGCCTAATCTACTCGGAGGGTGACCTGCTGCCGTCGCTGATCGTCGACCGCTATGGCGACGTCCTGGTACTGCAAACACTTTCGCAGGGCACCGAGGCGCTGAAACATCTGCTGGTGGAATTATTAATCGAAGAATTCGCGCCGCGCGCCATCATCGAGCGCAATGATGTCCGCGTGCGCGCTCTCGAAGGTCTGGCGGCGAGCGCCGGCGTGCTCTATGGCGAATTGGCGCCGGAGGAAATGGATGTCGTGCAGCACGGCGTGCGTTTTCGCGTCGCGCCGCTCGCCGGACAAAAGACCGGAGCGTTTCTTGACCAACGCGAAAATCACCTCGCGGCCAGAACCCACGCGCACGGTCGCGCCCTCGACTGCTTCACTTTTAACGGCGGCTTCGCGCTTCAGATCGCGCCGGCATGCACGAGCGTGCTCGGCCTCGACATCTCGGCGGACGCGGTTGCGGCGGCGGCGCGTAACGCCGAACTCAACGGCGTGCGCCACGTCGAGTTTCGCGAGGCCAACGTCTTTGACGAGATGCGCGAGATGGAGGCGGTCGGCACGCGCTACGACACAGTAGTGCTCGACCCGCCGGCCTTCGCGAAAAACCGCGCCAGCATTCAGGCCGCCGCGCGCGGTTACAAAGAGATAAATTTGCGCGCGCTGAAACTGCTCGACGTGGGCGGAGTGCTGATTACCTGCACCTGCTCGTACCACGTGACGGAAGGCATGTTTCTTGAAGTCATCACCGAGGCGGCGAGCGATGCACATCGCCGCGTCCAGATCATCGAGAAGCGTATCCAGGCGCGCGACCATCCGGTGCTGATCGGTGTTCCTGAAACACTCTATTTGAAATGCATCATCGCGCGCGTCATTGAATAGCATGATATAGATGTTAAGAAAACCAGTTCAGCCACGAATGACACGAATCAATTCATTGGCCGCAAGTTATGTGTAGCAACGAGAGCGTTGATGTTGTGACCTGCCCTCCCAGTCAGAAATTTCATTCGTGCAATTTGAGTAATTCGTGGCTCATGCTTTTCCTTGAAGTCTATCAATCGTTCTCGACTGCAACTTTTTATGAGCGAGATGCGAACGCGGGTAAGTGAATTCGCGCGGCGTCTGTCGGTGGAGTGGCGGCGGCGCGACTGGCCCTCTGTGGCAGAACGCATTGTCGTCGGCGTGTCCGGCGGCGCCGATTCAATGGCGCTGCTGCTTGCTCTTGACGAACTACTGAAGGCGGGGCGGTTCACGTTGAAGATCGTAGTGGCGCACCTCGACCACGGATTGCGCGGGCACAGTAGCGCCGCCGACGCCGAGTGGGTCGCGCGGGTCGCGCGCCAACTCGGCCATCAAGTTGTTTTGGGAAGCGTCCAGGTGAAAGAGCGGGCCGCCTTCACGCGCGACAACATCGAGCAGGCGGCGCGACGAGTTCGGTATGAATTCTTCACCGCAACGGCGAAAAAATATGGCGCGCGCCTGGTCGCCACCGCGCACACGCTGGACGATCAAGCGGAGACGGTGTTGTTGCGTCTGATGCGTGGCAGCGGCGCAGATGGTTTAGGTGGAATGCGCCCCGCTCGACCGCTTGACGCGAGTGGGGACGGTCATTCGGGGCGCCCGTTCGAAGCGAGCGCGGATGTGCAACTGGTGCGCCCGCTGCTGTGCTGGGCGCGGCGCGTGCAAACCGTAGATTACTGCCGCGAGCGTGGAGTTCAGTTCAGAACCGATGCGATGAACGATGATGAGCGGTACACGCGCGTTCGCGTCCGCCACCATCTGCTGCCGCTGATGGAAGCTTTCAACCCGCAGGTGGTTGAGGCGTTGGCGCGCACCGCCGATCTTTTGCGAGATGACGCGGCGGCGCTGGACGGATTGGCGGCGAGGTTGTTGGACGAAGCCCGCGAGGCGACGGCAACTGCCGGGACGGACGGCTTAACGACGCCTGAAGCGATGTCCGCCGCTCAGCCCGCCGCGCCGCCGTTGCGCGTCGATGTCCTCGCGGCAGCGTCGGCGGCGGTGCGTCGGCGCGCGTTGCGGCAATGGTTAGGGCGTGGGCGGGGCGACCTGCGGCGCATCGAGATGGGGCATGTGTTGGCGGTCGAGAGGCTGTTGGCGGGCGGGGGCGGCGGACGCATCGCGGAACTTCCGGGCGGCACTTCGGTTGAGCGCCGGCGCGCATGGATTCATTTCCGTTTGAAAATAAGTTGAAAAACGTCAGGCCCCCATTTACAATCAAAATTCGGAATCGACCGCTGGCTTTTTGGCCGGCGGTTTTATTGCTAAATAGAGACTGCTTCAGCGAGGACTGCATTTTGAACAACCAAATCATCGAAATTCACAGTGCAGTCGAAATCAACGAACGTGTTAATAAACTCGCGGCTGAAATCTCTAACTCATACCAGGATCGCGACATCACGATTCTGAGCGTGCTTGAAGATAGCTTTGTTTTTCTCGCCGACTTATTACGTGCCATTAAAACACCGCTCCGCACCTCATTCGTCCGCTATGACCACCGTGCGCACGGCGGGATTCAGGATTTGAATTTCAGCACGCCAATCGAAGTCACTGGGCGCGATGTCATGCTCGTCGAAGGCGTGCTCAGCACCGGTGTTCCCCAACAATATTTAATCCAACAACTCGAATCGCACGGGGCCACAAGCGTCAAGCTGTGCGTCCTGATAGATAAGCCGGAGCAACGACGGACTTCAGTCCAGCCGGAGTGGCGCGCCTTCGAGTCGATGGACGAATATGTTTTCGGGTATGGGTTAGGACTTCAGGAGCGTTGGCGGGGGTTGCCGTATTTGGCAACTTACCAGCCCACGTCGGGTGCGTCGTCATGAAAGATGCACAGTTTCGGCATGATGTGAGCAGAATCAGGGAGCACAACGTCTAAAAGACGAAGGGCATCAAAACGGGGCGCTCGATTGTAGCGGCTGAAGCCGGAAGCAGTGCTGTCCATGACCGCGTCGGGCAATGGTAGATAATAAAGACGAGGGAAGCGACAACGGACGCCGGGGTAGGTTATCATCGGTGTCGGAGGCGAAAGAAAAATTTGAGTTCCACGGCCAGACAAATAATATTTTGGGTTTTAATCCTACTTGGAGCCGTCATGCTCTACAAGTTCTTTATGAACACGCAGAGCACTAAGGTCGAGCAGAAGCCTTATAATGAGTTGATCAGTATGATCAACGCCGACCAGATCAGGAAGATGACGGTCAAGCAGTCAGAGATTGTTGCTGTCGACATTAATAACAGTACGATTTCTACTAAACTCGGCAACGAGGTCGTCAAAGCCGATTTGATGAAACTGGGTTCCGAGAAGAAAATTTGGGTTGAGGAAGAGGTCGCCAGTAACGGTCTGCTATGGGGCATGCTGATTACGTGGGCGCCGATTCTGCTTTTCATCGGCATCTGGATTTTCATGCTGCGCCAGATGCAGGCCGGCGGCAACAAGGCTCTGAGCTTTGGTAAGTCGCGCGCCAAACTGCTGAACAACCAGCAGAAGCG
>JALZJL010000364.1 GCA_030859785.1 Acidobacteriota bacterium | reverse complement strand
TGTGGACTCTGCGCCCGGAATTTATGACTGAGGACGGTGTGCAGCGCGACCGCGGTAATGATGATCGCACCGCCGAGAAGCGCCCAACGGGACGGACGCTCGCCGACGAAGATGAAGACCCAGACCGGGTTGAGCACCGGCTCGACATAGCCGATGATGCCGGCGTCGAGCGAGCGCACGCCGCGCGCGATGCCGAGCGTAAACAGCGTGTAAGCGAGACCGATCTGGAAGATGCCGAGGTAAGCGATGATTCCAAAGTCTGACAGTGAGATACCGCCCGCGCTCCGTGTTAACTCCGGCGCGAAGACTAACAGGAGCGCCGTCGCCGCTGCCAGCAACACGTTGCCATAGATGACCGACGACGCGCGGTTGACCTGACGCGCACGCGGGTGGCGCAGCAGCAACGCGAAAAATGCGAAGCACAAACCGGAGACGAGCGCCGCGATGTTGCCGCGCACATCATCGGCCCGCAACTGACCGACGAAGAAGAGCGACATCCCGGCGGCGCAAGCCGCGATCACCGCCAAATTGCGTGGGCGGAATCGCTCTTTGTAGAGGAGCGGCTCGAAGATCAGGATGTAGATCGGCGCGGTATACTGAAGAAAAATCGCGTTCGCCGAGGTCGTCAGTTTGGTGGCGATGACAAACAACAACAGCAACGCCGCATACAAAACGGCGGCTGTGCCGGTCACAATGTTAAGTCCAAAGCCTTCGCGCCGCGTGAAGAACGCGACCGCGGCAGCGGCCAACAACGAGCGACCGCACGAAAGCTCGAAAGCGGTCAGTGATGTTTTTTTGATGAACAGGCCGCCGGTGCTCCACAGTAGCGCCGCGGCGAGCACCAGCAGAATGGGCGGCAGATTCGCGGTCGCGGCGCCAATAATCGTTTGATCGGCGCGATGGTTTGAAGGCTTCATGATCGCTCGCCCTCGCTCGCTCGTGGTAATGAAATGATATCGCGAATGTTAGTTAACATGATTGTTGAAGTGCGGCCCGGTTCCGGCGGGCGATAGTAAAACATCGGCGTCAGAAAACATACCGCCATCTCAAGACCGCGGCGCGTGCTGTGTACCAGTCGCAACAGAGGAGCGAAGAAATCTTGATCTCGCAGACGCTGACAAATTACTTCGCGGTCGCGGTGGGCAGCATGCTCGGCGGAATGTTGCGCTATGGATTGAGCACTTCTGTGCTGGGGCGCATCGCCGTCCCCTTCCCGGCGGCGACGTTTTTGATCAACATAAGCGGCTCGTTCGCGCTCGGTTTTTCACTTCACGTTCGCAGCCACCCACGCCGGCGTCGTCGGCCTGCACGTGCGCCTCGCCGTTGCCGTCGGCTTCCTCGGCGCGTACACGACCTTCTCAACTTTCGAGCACGAGAACCTGCGCCTTTTTGAAGATGGCTATTTCATCACGGCGCTGCTGAACGTCGTTCTGAGCGGCGTCGTCGGCTTCGCTGCGGTGTGGGGCGGAAGCCGCCTCGCGCTGAAAGTGACCAGGCCCGCCGCGTCGACGGAAGGCTTCGTCAACCGGCGCTGAACTTAAAGGTAGACCTGGTCTCTACCAGCGTCTTCCGGCCTGATGGTATACTCGTGCCTTCAATGCATCTGCGCAAATCGCTCTGGCATCTAAGACTTCGTGCCGCAATTTCGGGCGGTGGTTTTTACGACACACACAAAAGGATAATTTAATGAAAGAATTCAAACCTCAGGATCAACGCTTACGACAGCCGCAGTCGTGGCCGCCGGACGGCGGCTGGGGCAGCCTCCAGGCGAGCACCGCGGCGGAGGCGACCATCTCCGAACGGATGGGTTTTGTCAGAAAAGTTTACGCGCTCTTTTTCGCCGCGACGCTGTTCGCCATCGGCGGCGTCGCGCTCGGCTTCATGTTCCAGCCGATCAGGGATGTCATCACGGGCAGTTTCTGGATTCCGCTCATCATTCTGTTTGGCGGCGTCTTCGCGGCGCAGGCGGTGCGCCACGTGCCCGTCGTCAATCTTCTGGCGCTCTTCGGATTCACGACGCTGACCGGCGTGGTCATCTCGCCGCTGATGGCAAGTGTTGCTGAGAATAATCCGGCATCGATTCTTCAGGCAGGCGTGCTGACGGTCGGCATCTTTGGTGGATTGACGGCCTACGTCTTTATCACGAAGAAAGATTTCAGTTTTCTGCGTGGCATGATTACGGTCGGTCTGATCGTGATGATTCTCGCCGGGCTGCTGAACATCTTCATCGTCGGGTCGAGCGCCTTCGGCTTCGCGATTGCCGCGGCGTCGCTGCTCCTCTTCTCCGGCTTCGTGCTCTACGACACGTCGAACATCATCCGCCGCTACCCGACGAATGAATACGTGGCGGGCGCGCTGTCGCTGTACCTCGATGCATTCAACATCTTCCTCGCGCTGATTCGCATACTTAATGCGGGCCGACGTTAAAGCTGAACATCGCCTTAAATGATTAAAGCGGGACGCTCATTAATGAGCGTCCCGCTTTTCCATTCGTCCAGTCGAGTTTCTATACACATTATGGCGTGTCCTCACGGCATGATTTTGAGATCGAGCAAAAGACGTCTCGAATCATCTCTCACGCAAGCGTTCCAACAGTGTCGCTCATAAGCTATGGTAAAATCGCTTTCATTTGAAGCGTAAATTTTATCAGGTGAACGTCATGACTATTACAATAAAACTGAAGCCGGAAATCGAGGCGCGTGCTATCGAGCAAGCCGAAGTTCGTGGCGTACCCGTCGAAGCGTTCCTAGAGTCTGTCATTGAGGCCAGTCTAAACGGTAGAGAGGAGAAACCGTTTTATGACACTGCGACAGTGGAAGAATGGGAAGCTGCGCTGGACGAGTTTGGTGATAGCCCCGCGTTCAATAAAACCGCGTCGTTTGTGGACGACAGCCGCGAAAGTATTTACTGCGAGCGGGAAGATAGCCAGCTATGAGCTATCTGGTAGATACGAACGTGCTGCTGCGCTACGCACAAAAGAGTCATACGATGAGACCGGACGCGCGGCGAGCATTGCTCACTCTCCGAAAGCAGGCCGAAGAACTCTGCATCATTCCGCAAAACATCATCGAGTTTTGGGCGGTCGCTACCCGACCCCTCGCTAATAATGGCTTGGGGCTGACCGTAGATGAAGCCGCGCGAGAAACGAAGAGCTAAAAAGAATTTTCAAGCTGCTGCCCGACGCTCCGGCGATCTTTGCAGAATGGGAACAACTTGTTATTCGGCATCAAGTCACGGGAAAACCAACACACGACGCTAGACGGTAGTGTCCTAAATCTGTGTTGCTGCGATTAGTAAATCTTTCAGACTCCAAACACTCCGCGTGATTCCTGCTTCCATCGCAGGGGTGCAACGGATTGTAGAATGGATGCGGCAAAAGTTGTAATAGGCAAAGTACAAAGCTAGTGCCGCTTTCAAGTTCACCCACTTCTTACTGAAAGCGTTTGTCAGTCGCGTAAACCTTCGCATCGCCATTCTGATATTAAGATTCTGCCTTTCGACGTGAGATGTGCAAATCTTTTCAGGGTCGGGGTTGCCGAACACTGGCGTAGGTATCGCCTCCACCACATGCGACGGCGAGTAGCGGTGCTCATCGGGGTCGGGAGCACCATAGATTTTAATGAGTTGCGCGTAGTCGGCGCGAGTCC
>JALZJL010000362.1 GCA_030859785.1 Acidobacteriota bacterium | reverse complement strand
CATCGCTTTGAACCTGTTGAATCAAGAGCAGAGTTACCAGCGTGGAATCAAAGCAAAACAGTTCAAGGCGGCACTGAATCAAGACTATCTGCTTAAAGTGCTACAAATTAAGATGCGTTAGCCCTGGCTGAAGAGGTGATCCGTCGGCGTTACGTGAGAGGCGCTCGTAACTTCTGTAACTTGTACCAACCGCTCGCCAGCACCTGGGTGGTATATGATAATTCTGAATCCGGTAAGCCTTTCCAAATTGCCAGAGGCGGGAAAGAACTTGAGACGACGGTTCTCTCTGGGAAATCGGGGGATCGTTTCTGTGGGGTGAAGTGATGAAAGTTAAACCTGAGAATTTAGGACTGCTTTTAATTGCCGAAGCTGAGGCCGTTGATAAGGCAGTCAGGAGCGCGGTGTGGCACGCACTCTTAAATCACAAGCGGGCCGGTAATCCGATTGCGTCCTGGCGCGACGGCAAGCTAGTTCTCATCCCCGCTGAAGACATCCCTGTTGAAGAGTTGGTTAAGAACGAGACCTAAAATCTTCAGGAGCATTCACGTTGATTCAACATTCAACTAACGGCAATCTCGATCACCTCGTCGAGCAGATCACGGACGCCATCGTCGCGCGATTGAACGGCGACGGGCAGGATGAAACGGCGATGTGCGGATGCGCGTCTGCGTGCTTCAACCGTTGCCCCGAAAGGATGCGGCGCGTGGTGGACGCGGGCGCGGCGCGGATTGGCGTCGTGCTCGGCGAGTCGGCATCGGCGCGCGACTGGGCGAGTCTCGTGGATCACACGCTCTTGAAGCCGGAGGCGACGGAAGCGGACATCAAAAAATTATGTGACGAGGCGGCGCAGTTTCGTTTCGCGTCGGTCTGTGTCAACCCAACGTGGGTGCGCGCGGCGGCGTGCAACTTGCGCGGGACGAATGTTCCCGTCTGCACGGTGATTGGCTTTCCACTCGGCGCGACGCTTCCCGACGTGAAGGCTTACGAAGCGCGGCGCGCAATTTGTGACGGCGCGCGCGAAGTGGACATGGTTATCAACGTCGGCGCGCTCAAAAGCAAAGATGATTGTGCGGTCGAGCACGACATTCGCGGCGTCGTCGAAGCGGCGCATGAGTCCGGCGTGCTGTGCAAGGTGATTATCGAGACGGCGCTGTTGACGGACGATGAGAAAGTGCGCGCGTGTCTCGCGGCGAAGCATGCGGGTGCGGACTTCGTGAAAACCTCGACCGGCTTTGCGAAGGGCGGCGCAACGGTGGCGGATGTAGCGTTGATGCGCCGCACGGTTGGCGCGGAAATGGGTGTTAAAGCGTCGGGCGGCGTCAAAGGTATCGGCGACGCGCGGCAAATGGTTGAAGCCGGCGCGACCCGTATCGGGGCGTCGGTCGGCGTCAAGATCGCACAGGAAGCGGCGGGGATGAAAACTGATGCTGCGGCAAGATCATATTAAAGTCATCCGCCGAGATTGGCGAAAAGTGTTCGCCAATTCACCGGCAACATTCCACAAGGTTCAGCAGTATCAGGCTCGAATAAAATCTTACGAAGCGAAGGGTTAAACGGATGACCATGTGTGTTCGTCTGCTCGTTGCACTCGTCGCGGGGCTGCTCTTGCTTGCATCCGCGCCTGTTTCTGAAAGCTTCAACAGTCAGAAAGCTCAAGTTGCATTTTCCACATCGGAGCAAATCGCTGAAGACATTAACTCGGTTCCGTGCAAAGGCAACTCGGAGCGCTTAGGCGCGGTAAAAAGTTTGTTCGAGAAGATGGGTGCCCGGGCCGAGGATGTTGAAATTGAAAAGTATGGGCACGTGGAGAACGTCATCGTGCGTAAGGAGGGCAGCTCCCCGGAGGTCATCGTGATCGGCGCGCATTATGACAAAGTAGCTTACGGCTGCGGCGCGGTGGATAACTGGAGCGGTATTGTTGCGATGGCTCATTTGTATAAAACTGTCAAAGATGTTCCGCTGAAGAAAACGCTGGTGTTCGTCGGTTTCGGGAGGGAGGAGGAGGGGCTGATAGGTTCTAAGGCGATGGTCAAAGCTATCGCCAAAGAACAAGTGGGAAACTATTGCGCGATGATCAACTTGGACAGTTTAGGGTTGGGCATCCCGCAGGCGGCAACCAACCTTTCCAGCAGTAAGTTAATCGAGCAGGCGACGGATTTAGCCAAGCGTATGCAGATGCCTTTCGAGAAAGGCCTGATTAATGGAGACACGGATTCGAGCTCTTTCATTAACAGGAAAATTCCCGCCATCGCAATTCACGCTCTGGCACCGGGATACAAAAACATTCTGCACAGCCACACAGACAAAGCTTCGAAAGTGAACTCCGTGAGCGTTTATATGGGGTACAGATTTGCCTTAGCTCTCGCCGGTGAACTGGATAATTCTGCGTGTGATGCGTTCAAGTGAGATACGTCCGCGCCGTACTCCTGGAACAATTGGTTCGCCTTCCAGAATCACACGAGCGTATGAGCACCAAATCATAAACTATGATGGCGTCGGTAGGTCTTGAAAGACGCACCGCTTTGCGTCTATGCTCCACTCGCTCTTGCCTTAATAACTCGAAACGGGTGGTGACAATCCGATGGCGACGAATCGTAATCTTTTGACGGTGATTCTTGGCGGGGGCGCGGGAACGCGCCTTTTCCCTTTAACGCGGATGCGGTCGAAGCCGGCAGTGCCGCTCGGCGGCAAGTACCGTCTGGTCGATATTCCGGTGTCGAACTGCGTTAATTCCGACATCACCAAAATCTTCGTGCTGACGCAGTACAACTCCGCGTCGCTTAACCGTCACATTGCGCGCACGTACCGCTTCTCGCAGTTCTCGGATGGCTTCGTCGAGATACTGGCCGCCGAGCAGACGCCGGAAAGCCCGCATTGGTTTCAGGGGACGGCTGATGCGGTGCGACAGGTGTTGCCGCACATCGGCGATTGGCAGATCGACACACTGCTGATTCTGTCGGGCGACCACCTCTACCGCATGGACTATCGCCAATTCCTGAAGCGGCATTATGATTCGGGGGCCGATGTGACCGTCTCGGTGATTCCGTGCGCGCGTGAAGAGGCTGGAGAGTTCGGGCTGCTGAAAACCGACGAGACTGGTCGCATCACGGAGTTTCGCGAAAAGCCGAAAGGCGCGGCGCTCGAAGAAATGAGGGTTGACACACAGGCGTTCGGACTCGACGAGGATGAAGCGGCGCAACGGCCTTACCTGGCGTCGATGGGGATTTACGTCTTTAACTATCAGCGCCTGGAGCAACTGTTGTCGCAAGACACGACGTGGGTCGACTTCGGGCGCGAAGTGATTCCGGCGGCGATCAAGTGCTGCAACGTGCAGGCGTTTCTGTTCAACGGCTATTGGGAAGACATTGGCACCATCGCCGCCTTTCATGCCGCGAATCTCGCGATGACCTCGACGTTGCCGAAGTTCAATCTGTTCGACGCCGAGGCCCCGATCTATACACGCGCCCGCTACCTGCCGCCTTCCAAACTACACCACTGCGAAATCCACGACTCGATTATCAGTGAGGGTTGCATCATTAACCAGTCGACAATTCGGCGCTCAATCATTGGCCTGCGCGGACGCATCGAGCGCGGCGCGCAGATCGAAGACACATACCTGATGGGGGCGGACTACTATCAATCGATTGACGAAATGCGCGTCGACATCGAGGCCGGCACACCGTTCGTCGGCATCGGCGAAGGAACGACCATCCACCGCGCGATCATCGACAAGAACACGCGAATCGGCGCGAACGTGCGCCTCGTCAACGAGCGTGGCATCGAGAACTACGATGCCGAAGATGGCAGCTTCTACATCCGCGACCGCATCATCATCATCCCGAAGGGCAGCACCATCAAAGATGGCACGGTGGTGTGAAGTGAAAGGGATGAGGGACTCTTAAGGGATAAAGGATGAGGGATGAAGGATTGATGTTGACTGTCATTTGGGTCTTTTGTGGTGAACGACCGTGCGCGTCATAAGTCGAGTTACGTATGCGGGCAGCCTTAATGCTGATGAGACAAGTTAAAACAATTGCGTTGATCGTACTTCTGCTAGGCTTGCTCTATGCCGCAGGCGCGGCTTTTTGTCTGCACCAGTATCAGGGCGTAACAAAGCTCTTTGAATACTACGGAATACAATATTCCGAGCAGTTGAAGATTGACATGATAGTAAAGCGGCGCCAAACTTTGCAGGGCGGGTTCGTGCTCTTTACAGTTGCCGCTTTGCTTACGTTGATTGCTGCTAGCGGTCTGTTCTGTGCTAACGAGTGGGCTAGAAAGTTCTGGCTTGGCGTGGTGTTGCTTCTCGCGATCTTTCATGTGGCAAGGCTCGCAACGGATTTACGCGAAGGCAAGTTCATCCTAGCGATGAGAGTTACGGAGGTTGTGCTAATCGGGTTGATAGCCGCAGTTTCCTGGAGGCAGCTCACCAAAGAATCTATGAAAAACCTGTTTCGCATGAGCGTGGTAAGCGCCACATAACAACGCAGCGAGTTGAGCTGCAACTTGGTATACTACGGATCGCGCTCACCAGTTGCGTCGCTTCCCACACGCCGACCATTTCAATTCAATTCCTCTCAAGTACCAGACTCGCACTGTCACTTTTACCGCCTTCGACAAACGGCGAGCGGCGAAGGTCAGGCGCTGGTTGTCGACGCGGCTGATCCTGATTTGCGGTGCTGGTCGCCGCACTGCCCGCCGGTTTGTAGATGTAGCTGTCACGAGCGCGGACGACGAGGTTGGGACGTTTGA
>JALZJL010000355.1 GCA_030859785.1 Acidobacteriota bacterium | reverse complement strand
GTCTTTGATGTTGGTGCAAATATCGGTCTATTCACACTATTTGTTAATCAACAGTATGCGAATGCCCGTGTCTATGCGTTTGAGCCGCTGGCTCCGACGTTCGAGACTCTACGCATCAACACAGACTTATATGGATCAAACGTCAAGCTGTTCCAGATCGGACTGTCCGGAGAGGAGAAAACCGACACCTTCAATTTCTATCCCCGGTCTTCGATGATGTCCGGCCTCAGCGCCTACGCCGACACCGAAGAAGAAATCGAAGTCGTCAAAAAGTATTTACGCCGGGAGCAACAGAACAGCGTCGTCGGTGAGTTGAATGAGATTTTCGATCAAGCGGATGCATTACTGGAGGGGCGGTTCACCAGCGAAACACATCAATGTCGCATGCGGAGACTGTCAGATGTCATCCGGGAAGAGGGCATCGAGCGAATTGATTTGCTGAAAGTCGATGTGCAGAGAGCCGAACTGGATGTGCTTAAGGGTATTGATGAAAACGATTGGGAGAAGATTCAGCAACTCGTGATGGAGGTGCATGACGGGCGGGGAGAAAAGAGCGAAGGGCGTCTGGCCGAAATCGTGGCTCTGCTGGAAAGCCACGGCTATGAATTGGTAACGGAACAAGAGGAGTTATTAAAGGGAACAGACCGCTACAACCTGTACGCCGTGCGGCCTGGCCTGGCCTTACAGTCGGGGGGCGGGAATGAGCGAGCGGTGGTCGAGCGACAAGAGCCGGTTAATCAAAACGGGCAGGCGGTATCAAGCAACGAATTACGCAATTTCGTGCAGCAGAAGTTACCGGAGTACATGGTGCCGTCGGCGTTCGTGCTGCTGGATAAATTGCCTCTGACGGCAAACGGTAAGGTAGATCGTCAAGCGCTACCGGCACCGGAACGTGTCCGAGCGGAGCAGACATCTGCTCCTCTGACGCCGGTTGAAGAGATACTGGCGGGCATTTGGAGCGAGGTGCTCGGTGTCGAACAGGTGGGAGTTCATGACAACTTCTTCGAGTTAGGTGGACACTCCTTACTGCTGACACGTGTGGTCTCGCGTGTGCGCGCGGCGTTTCAAGTGGAGTTGCCTCTGCGCAGTCTGTTTGAAGAGCCGACGGTCGCTAAACTGGCGCTGATGATCGAAGACATTCTGACGAAAGAGATCGAAGCATTAACTGAAGACGAGGCCGGTCATTTCGCGGAGTAGGCCCAGGGGATTTTAACGGATAACGAATATGTCTACAGAATCTACCAAAGATGATGCTTCCGAGCGGCGAGCTAAACTTTCGCCGGCGAAGCAGGCGCTGCTTGAAAAGCGTCTGCGAGGGGAATTCAGAGATGATGCGAAATTGCAGGTCATTCCCCGGCGTGCGGAGAAGAATTTAGTTCCTCTGTCATTTGCGCAGCAACGTCTGTGGTTTCTCGATCAACTGAAGCCGGGCAGTCCTTTCTACAATGTCCCAAAGGCGATGCGCATGAGCGGTGCGCTCAATGTGGAGGCGCTGCAACGGACACTCGAAACTCTGGTCGCTCGCCACGAGTCACTCCGTACCACGTTTGCCAGTGTCGAGTCGAAGACGGTGCAAGTCATCACTCCATCACTGTCTCTGGGACTGCCGGTTGTTGACTTAAGCGATCTGTCAGAGAGCGAACGTGAAGTTGAAGCACTGCGGCTGGCCGCGGAGGAAGCCTTCCGTCCGTTTGACCTCGCACGTGGGCCGCTGGTGCGCGCGACGCTTTTGCGGCTGGGCCGAGAAGATCACGTGTTGCTGTTGACGCTTCATCACATCATCAGCGACGGGTGGTCGATGGGCGTGCTGTTTCGTGAACTGGGGGCGCTCTACGAAGCATTCTCTCAGGGAAGGCCGTCGCCACTCCGTGAATTGCCGATTCAATACGCGGATTATGCCGTGTGGCAGCGCGAGTGGTTGCGGGGTGAAGTCTTAGAAAAACAACTCTCGTATTGGAAGCGACAGTTAGGCGACAACCTACCGGTGCTCGATCTGCCAACCGATCACCCGCGACCGCCCGTGCAAAGCTTCCGCGGCACATACCGACATTTAGCGCTTCCAAAGAATTTATCAGCGAGTATCAAGGCGCTTTCGCAGCGTGAGGGCGCGACGCTGTTCATGACGCTGTTGGCAGCCCTCCAGACCTTGTTCGCCCGCTACACCGGACAGGACGATGTGGTGGTCGGCTCTCCGATTGCGAACCGCACGCGGATTGAAACTGAGGGTCTGATCGGATTCTTCGTCAATACGCTGGTGATGCGCGGCGATCTGTCCGGCGACCCGACGTTCCGAGAGTTGCTGAGTCGAGCGAAGGAAACAGCACTCGGCGCGTATGCACATCAGGACTTGCCGTTTGAGCAATTGGTTGAGGAGTTACAACCGGAGCGGGATTTGAGTAACAACCCGCTGTTCCAGGTCATATTCGCATTGCAGAATGCGCGACCTTCGCCGCTTCAACTGGCAGGTTTAACTTTGAGTCAACTCGGAGTGAAGCGCGTCACGTCGAAGTTCGATCTGGCTCTCTTCATGTGGGAAGAGTCGGAAGAATTGAAGGTGACGCTTGAGTACAGCACGGATTTGTTCGAGGCGGAGACGATCACACGGATGCTCGGCCACTTTCAGAATCTGCTGTCGGAGATCGTCGCCGATCCCGATCAACGTCTGTCGCAGTTGTCGATCCTGAGCGAAACAGAACGCAATCAGCTTGTGGTGGAGTGGAACAACACCGCCACTGAATACCCCAGAGAGAAGGCCGTTCATCAATTGTTCGAGGAGCAGGTCGCACTGCGCCCCGACGCGGTAGCCGTGGTCTTTGGAGGCGCGCAGGTCAGCTATCGAGAGTTGAACCGTCGTGCCAATCAAGTGGCGCACTATCTTCAAGGGCGCGGCGTCGGCCCCGAAGTGCGGGTCGGAATTATGATCGAGCGCTCCGTGGAGATGGTCGTCGGACTGCTTGGCATCCTCAAAGCCGGTGGAGCATATCTGCCGCTTGATCCTGCTTATCCGCGCGAGCGTCTCTCGTTCATGATCGAAGACGCCGGGGTGCCGGTGCTCTTAACGCAGGCGAGGCTGCTGGACAGTGTGCCGGTGCACAACGCCGAGGTGGTTTGTATTGATCGCGATTGGGAAGGGATCAGTGCAGAGAGCACCGACAACCCGTCGAGCGGCGCGACCGCAGAGAGCCTGGCGTATGTCATCTACACATCCGGGTCGACGGGCCGAGCGAAAGGTGTCGCCGTCACCAATCGCAGCATCGTGCGGTTGGTCAGGAATACCAACTATGTCGACTTCACGGCGGAGGAAGTGTTTTTGCAGTTTGCTCCCGTGTCGTTTGACGCTTCGACATTTGAATTGTGGGGATGTCTGTTGAACGGTGCGCGGTTGGTCGTCTTTCCCGCGCACACGCCGTCGCTCGAAGAGTTGAGCCGGGTGCTCATCGCTGAGCGCATCACGACCTTGTGGCTGACCGCCGGACTGTTTCATCAAATGGTGGATGGTCATGTGGAAGGTCTCCGCGGCGTGCGTCAGTTGTTGGCTGGCGGCGATGTGTTGTCGGTATCGCATGTCGAAAAGTTACTGCGTGAAGTGCCGCAGTGTCGTCTGATTAACGGCTATGGCCCGACCGAGAACACGACCTTTACGTGCTGCCACACGATCATCACGGGGACGCCGCTCAACGGTAGTGTGCCGATTGGGCGACCGGTGGCAAACACACAGGTGTATGTGTTGGACAGCCGACTGCAACCGGTGCCGGTGGGCGTGCCGGGCGAACTCTACATTGGCGGCGACGGATTGGCGCGAGGCTATCTGAATCGACCGGAGCTAACGGCTGAGCGGTTCATCGCGCATCCATTTAGTGACGAGGCGGAAGGGCGTCTGTACCGGACGGGAGATCAGGTGCGCTACTTGAAGGATGGCACGCTGGAATTCTTAGGGCGGTTGGACAGCCAGGTGAAGGTTAGAGGTTATCGCATCGAGTTGGAGGAGATCGAGGCGGTCTTGAATGAGCACACGCGTGTCGAGCAGGCGATAGTAATTGCCAGAGAGGATGGCGTCGGTGACAAGCGTCTGATTGCGTATGTGACGCAGCACGCGGAGCCGACGGCGTCGGAAGAGCAATCCGCCAGCACCGAATTACAGGCGGCGCAAGTCAGTCACTGGAAGACTCTATATGAAGACCTCTATCATCGAGGCGTCGGTGAGGATGAAGACGCGGCCTTCGACATCACTGGATGGAACAGCAGTTACACGGGCGAGGCGATTCCTGCCGCCGAGATGCGCGAGTGGCAGACGCACACGGTGGCGCGGATACTTTCGGCGAAGCCCAAGCGTGTGCTGGAGATCGGGTGCGGTACGGGCTTGTTGCTGTTCAAAGTAGCGCCACAGTGTGAGCAGTACGTGGGGACGGACTTTTCGCAAGCCGTGATTGAGAATCTGTCGCCGCAGGTCGAGGCCAGAGGTCTGACGCACGTGACGCTGATGCGGCGCGAAGCAAATGACTTCGAAGCGATGGCGCCGGCGAGCTTTGACACGGTGGTGATCAATTCGGTGGTGCAATACTTTCCAAGTATTGAGTATTTGGTGGAGGTGTTGGAAGGAGCAATCAGCGCGGTGGCTCCGGGCGGCGCGATCTTCATCGGGGATGTGCGCAACTACGAATTGTTGGAAGCATTTCATGCGTCGGTGGAGTTGGCGCGGGCGAGTGCGAAGTTGACGACCGAGCAGTTGCGGCAGCGCGTGCAGGAGCAGTTAGTGGAGGAGAACGAGTTGGTGGTGGCGCCAGGTTTCTTCACGGCGCTCGGCGAGCGGATGGGTCGCATCAGCCGCGTCGAGGTGCTGCCAAAGCGCGGCATTGCCGACAACGAACTGACGCGATTTCGCTACGATGTGATGTTGCATGTGGGCGAGCAAGTATCAGAGCAGACGACGGCTCCGTTGGATGTAACGTGGCGAGAGTGGCACCGAGAGGAACTGTCCGTCGCGGCGGTGCGACGGATGTTGGAGCAGACTGAGCCGGAGGTGTTGGGCATCGCGCGTGTGCCGAATGCGCGTGTGTCGGCTGCGACGCGGGTTATGGAGTTGGTGGCGAATCGGGAGAGTCTGCCGACGGTTGGCGAGTTGCGGGAAGCGTTGGCGAAATTAGACGGCGAGGGAGTGAATCCGGAAGAGTTATGGTCTCTCGGCGACGGGCTGCCGTATGAAGTGAATGTCAGTTGGGCGGGCGGCGGGCGCGACGGGCACTGTGATGTGATGTATACGCGACGCCGGCATGAGACGGTAGACGCCGCATCATCGAACGGCACTGCGAGAGTGGCAGCGGAGAGGAGCGAGGCGAGGCCCGCGATCCGGTGGCCCGGTGCAGCGGAGCAGGGCGGCGTGGAGCGGGCGTGGAGTTACTACGCGAATCAGCCGTTGGCGCGCAGTTTGTTCCGCAGTTTAGCGCCGCAGTTACGTCGGTATCTGGAAGAGAAACTGCCGGAGTACATGGTGCCGCAGGCGTTCGTGTTGTTGGACGAGATGCCGTTGACGCCGAATGGGAAAGTGGATCGGCGGGCGTTGCCAGAGCCGGATCGAACGCGGCCTGAGTTGGCAGCCGAGTATATCGCACCGCGCAGTGCGGTCGAGGAAGTGGTCGCCAGTATTTGGAGCGAAGTGTTGGATGTGGAACAGGTCGGAGTGCATGACAACTTCTTCGATCTGGGCGGGCATTCGTTAAAGGCGACGCAGGTGATTTCGCATTTAAGAGAAGCGTTGCAGGTCGAGTTGCCGTTGCGCAGCCTCTTTGAAGAGCCGACGGTGGCCGGGTTGGCCTTGAGGATTCTGGAGGACCCGGAGGAGCGTGTGAAAGTTGAAAAGATCGCGCGATTGATGGTCAGTCTAGCCAAACTCTCGGAGGATGATGTCGACGCGATGCTTGATGAGAAGACTCTGATGCTTGAGGGGGTGAGGGCGAAATGAGCCGTGTGTCTAAACGCAGCTTCGAGTTTTCTTCTAAAAAGCGGGAACTGCTTGAGGCACTGCTTCAGGAAGAAGGGGTTAGTCTCTCGTCCGCGCAGAAGATTTCGCGAAGGCGTGAGGCTGACTCGCTGCCCTTGTCATTCGCGCAGCAACGGCTCTGGTTCCTCAACCAGTTGGAGCCTGACAGCCCTTTTTATAATGTACCCGCCGCCCTGCGACTCAGTGGGCCGCTTAACGTGGCGGCGCTCAAGCAGAGCATCAATGAGATTATCAGGCGTCATGAATCATTACGCACCACCTTTGCAGCAGTTGACGGAACTCCGGTGCAGATCATTGCGCCGACTCTAACTCTGACGCTGCCGATCATCGACCTCAAGCATCTGCCGGAAAGCAGACGGGAGGCGGAAACTCTGCGGC
>JALZJL010000337.1 GCA_030859785.1 Acidobacteriota bacterium | reverse complement strand
TTCCCGAACAGTCGCCGCTCGCTCTGGTGCGCCCTACTTCATCACCGCATTGACACCCATTAACTCCTTCGCATAGCGGATCGGAACCGCGGCTGTGGCATTGAAGTCCGTCCCAAGCTTGTAGGTGAAGACCGCGATGACTCGCCCCTGGTCGTCGAAGACGGGGCCGCCGCTGTTTCCGCCGCCCGTGCTGTTGATCGTCAACTGATAGATGTCGCCGAAGCTGCTGATGACGACATCCTTGCCCGGCGCGTAGTCCTGCCCGCGAAGCATCCGCGAGATGTTCCCGACGCTCAGGGTCGCGTTGGGGACGACCCCGTACTGCACGTCGGCCTGGGAGCCGCGGACGGCCCTCGAACCGATGACGACGACCTCCGGCGGTGAGCCTCCCGGATATCCGAGCACGACGGCTGCGTCGCCGGGTTTGATGGTGTCGTAGTTATCGTTCAACTCGACCTTCTTGAGTGGTTCGGGGATGTCGATCTTCAGCATCGACACGTCGTGGCGGTCGGAGACGCGCACCACTTTCGCCGGGATTCGCAGTTGGGTCTTCGGGAATGTGACGTTGAGCGAGTCGTTGCGTCCTTCGACGTGCTGCCGCCCAAGCTCGGAGATGCCAAACTGCTTCGTGTCCCCTGGAATCCAGTTGAGCTGTGTGATGATTTGGGGCTGCCCGGCGGCGTCGAGCATCGGGGTTCCGTCGCGGTTCACGACCACCCCTGGCAAGGCGATCTGCGAGAAGTAATAGGAAGACCTCCAGCCCGCCGCGACGTGTGTGTTTGTGATCATAAACCCATCGCTGGTGACGACGAACGCCGACCCCGTCCAACTCTGACCGACGGGCACGACCAAGTCGGTGCTGTTGGTCGTCAGGTACGGCTCAACGATGTTGCCCTGCGGGGTTGAGACGACGGTGTAAGCGGCCACATAAGGTCGTCCGTCGGCGAGGATCGGTATCTCCTTGATCGTTTCCTTAACAATCTCCTTAGCTGGCTCCTTGCCATCGCCTTTGACTGCGTTTGGGTTCGCCGGCACGACCGTCTTCACTTTGGCCTTGTACTTGTTCGGAATGTATTTGGTGAAGAGTGGATTGCCGGAGCTGTTCTCGATCAACTGCCACGAGACCTGCACGTAGGCGGTGGAACCGGTGTACCCCTCCGCAATCTCGGTCGGAGTCATCGCCGAAGTTCTGGCCTCGACTTTACTGGCTCTATCTCCCAACAGGCTCATCTGCTGTGCGGTCGTGGCGGCGGCGGCATCGGTCGCAGCGACGCTGGCGGCTGCCACCTCCGCCGCGCGCTTCCTCACCCAGTGCAGAGAACCGGCGCCAGCCGTGCCGACGATCAGCAGCACCGCCGCTGCGACGAGAGCAATCCATTTCTTCGATTCGCCTTTGGTCTGCGCGATCATCCGCATCACCGTCGTCTTGCCGACGCTTGGGCGAATTCCGGCGGACGAACTGTCGAATCCGGACGAACCACTGAAGGCGGCGTTCGATGATCCGTTGCTGCCGCTGACGCGCGTCGGCGGCGCATTGGGCTTGATCGCGGTGGCAGCCGTCGGGTCGGTAGCAATTCGTGTCGCACGGGCCAGTCCCTCCGGTCGTGGATCGAGATCAAACTGAAACTCCGGCCCACCCGGCCCGAACTGAACGACATCGCCCGGTGCGATATTCACCGTTCCGAGAATCCGCTCCTTGTTAACGTATGTTCCGTTGCGGCTGCCGAGATCGGTAATCACAAACTGCTTGGAATCTGGTCCCTCGCGCACAATTTTTGCGTGCTGTCGTCCGACCAGATCATCCTTATCCGGGTCGAACTTAACCGTGGACGAAGGGTCTCGTCCGATCACCAACTCTTCAAAATGATTTAGTGGGAATTCCTCTACCTGATTTGCCTTTGAACCACTCAGGTGCCTGAGAATTATGCGCTTCATTCCAGCCTCCTTTAGAAATTACTTGTGTCTTGAATTGTCTTAGAGAATCTTCGTTCATCCGACTAACGCGCATCACCGAGGAGAAAAAGGACATCCGCGCGGAGAAATATTTTTCAGCTCCCGGCGTTGAACAAATACGCCATGCAAAAAAAGTTGGGCAATAGCAAAGTTGTGAGTAGAATTAGAGACAATCAAGGATTGGATCACCGGCTATCCATAAGGAACACGTGTGAGCGACCACAACCCCGAAGATGTGACGTGCATTCTGCAAGAGTGGGGCGCGGGCAAGCCTGATGCTCACGAACGACTGATGCCGCTCGTTTACAGCGAACTGCGACGCTTGGCCCGCCACTATTTACAGAAAGAACGTTCCGGCCACACATTGCAACCGACCGCGCTGGTGCATGAAGCCTACCTGCGCCTGATTGACCAGACGCGCGTCACGTGGCAGAATCGCGCACATTTTTACGGTGTTGCCGCGCAGATGATGCGCCGCATTCTTGTTGATCATGCACGCGCCCACACTGCCGAAAAACGCGGCGGCGACATGATGCGATTCACGCTCGACGAAGCACAGCTTCACACGCAGCAACAGAAACACGTCGACCTGCTCGCGCTCGACGAAGCCTTGCAACGTCTCGCCAAGATTGACGTGCGCAAGAGCCGCGTCGTTGAGATGCGCTTCTTCGGCGGTCTCAAGGAAGACGAGATTGCGGAATGCCTCAACGTCTCAACCAAAACTGTGATGCGCGAATGGAAGATCGCAAAGCTGTGGCTCTATCGTGAACTCACGACAACAGGCGCCAGCGGAGTCGTCAGCGACGAATGACGAGTGGTCATCGTGACCTTCGTCCTTCGCTGAAAGATCAACCAGGCGCTTATCGTTCGTAGACCTTCCTTCGGTAAATTTCGACATAAAAACCATGTCCTCCGAACGTTGGCGACAGGTCGAAGAGATGATTCACGGCGCGCTGGAAATTGCGCCGTCCCAACGCGGCGCGTGGCTCGAACGGGCGTGCGACGGTGACGCGTCATTGCGCACAGAGGTGGAAAACCTGTTGTCCTGTGAAACGCCGACACGAGACTTTCTTGAAACGCCGGCGCTGGCGCTGAAGGCGGAGTGGCTCGCGGAAGACGTGGCATCGAAAGACGCGCTCGTCGTCGGCCAACATATCGGCAGGTATCGCATTGAATGCGAACTCGGTCGCGGCGGCATGGGCGCGGTTTATCTTGCCCGACGCGCCGACGATGAATATCGCAAGTTTGTCGCCATCAAGGTTGTGCGGCGTGGTATGAATTCAGACGACATCGTTCGCCGCTTTCGCAACGAACGCCAAATCTTAGCCTCGCTCGACCACCCGAACATCGCGCGCCTGCTTGACGGCGGCACGACCGAAGACGGGTTGCCCTTTCTCGTGATGGAGTATGTCGAAGGCACGCCGATCACGGATTACTGCGACCAGCATCGCCTCACCACGAACGAACGTCTGCAACTCTTTCGCACCGTTTGCGCTTCCGTCCAGCACGCGCACCAAAATCTCGTCGTCCATCGTGATCTGAAGCCTTCAAACATCTTCATCACACCGGACGGCACGCCGAAGCTGCTTGATTTCGGTATCGCCAAAGTTTTGAATCCGGAACTCTCCGCGCTCTCGATGGAACGCACGCGCACAGAGTTGCGTGTGCTGACGCCCGATTACGCCAGCCCCGAACAAGTGCGCGGCGAAAAGCTGATGACGACGAGCGACGTGTATAGCCTCGGCATTGTGCTCTACGAATTGCTGACAGGTCATCGTCCATATCGCGCCGCCGGCGTGTTGCCGCACGAACGCGCACGCATTATCTGCGAGCGAGAGCCAACGAAGCCCAGCACCGCCGTCATTCATGTCGAAGTCTTTGCGCACCGCGACTTCGAGCAGCAAACAACCATCACGCCCGAATCCGTGAGCCGCTCGCGCAGCACTCAACCGGATAAGCTGCGCCGCAGTTTGTCGGGCGATCTTGATAACATTATCTTGATGGCCCTGCGGAAAGAGCCACAACGCCGTTACGAATCGGCGGCGCAGTTCTCAGCAGACATCGGGCGACATCTCGACGGACTTCCGGTTATCGCGCGCAAAGACACCTTTGCATATCGCAGTGCGAAGTTTATCAAGAGGCATAAGGTGAGCGTCGCCACGGCGTTACTCATTGTGTTGGCGACCATCGCCGGTCTTACTACGACCATCTGGCAAAACATGGTCGCCAGGGCCGAGCGGGCGAAGGCCGAGCGGCGATTTAATGATGTGCGGAAACTTGCGAACTCTAATTTATTTGAGCTGCACGATGCGATTGCTAATCTCCCCGGCTCCACGCCGGCGCGGGAATTGTTAGTTAAGAGAGCGTTGGAATATCTGGATAGTCTGTCACAAGAATCGAACGGTGATCCCGAACTCCAACGCGATTTGATATCTGCGTATCTCAAGGTTGGCAACGTTCTGGGCAATCCAAACAACGCCAATCTTGGTGACACTGCCGGAGCGCTGCAAAGCTATCGCAAAGCGTTGGTGCTTGCCGAACGGCTCACGACGGCGAACCCGGCGGATGCTCAGGCGTATCGTTTCCTCGGAGTAATAAGTGAGAAGATGAGCGACGTGCAGGCTGGGACCGGTGACGTTCCTGGTGCGGTTGAAAGTGCTCGAAGGTCACTGGCAATTTCTCGGGCGATTGCGGAGACCACTCCCACGAACCCGGAAGCCCGTCAGTATCTGGCGATCAGTCATATCAAATTAGGAGACGTGCTCGGTAACTCTAACTTCCCGAACCTCGGAGATCAGGCCGGAGCCATGCAGAATTATCGTTTGTCTTCGGAGATTTTGGAGTATCTCAATGGAACCGATTCAGCTAATCCGAAGACCCGTCGTCTGCTCGGACTCATCTATGAAAGGATCGGTACGATGCTGGAGTTGGGTGGAAAGGTTGATGAGGCGTTGAATACATACCGCCAATCGCTGGCTATTCGAGACTTGCTGGCGACCGCTTATCCGACGAACACAGATGCGGTGCGCGACGCGGCTGTCGCACATGAAAAGATCGGAAATATAATGACCGCGAAGGGTGAGTTAACGGAAGCTCTGGAGAGTCGTCGCAAGTCGTTGGAAATTTTTCAAAGTCTGGTCCACGCCGATCCACAGAATGTGCAGGCTCGTCAGTCCCTGGCGATCAGCTACATCCATTTTGGAGACGTGTTAGGAAACCCTCAATCACCCAATCTGGGTCGCTAGGCTGAGGCGCTGAAGAATTATCAATTGGCTTTGGAAATTCTCCACGCTACCAATGGCGCTAACGCAAAAGATAACGTCAAGAATCGCGAGATTCGTGAGCGTATTCATCAGCGAATGGGTGCTAAGTAGGAAGGCAAAAGTAACAACCAGTAACGATGAGGCTTTTGTTTATTCTTGATACCGCAAACCTTTTGCTGAAGTACATATCGGGGCAAAGGAGATAGTCGACACGCCTACCGTGGCGAGCAGTGTCGCTACTCAGCGACAAGCTGCGACCCTTGAGGGCGCGGTAGTTGGTTGATAACAGTATCCGTCGCCTGCTCACGATACGGGCAGTGACGGCAACCACTTTCACAACAGTAACCGCGCCGCAAATGGAAGCGGGCGGTGAAGACCATCGCCGCCCCCTCCCAGTAAAAATCCTTGCCCTCGACGAGCGGAACTTTTGTCTTCATGCTGCTCACGTCACCTCCCTCAATTCCATCCTGTCCATCCCTGTAAATTCTTCCAGCGTCATATGCTGTGATCTAAATTAGAAATTGAACGCTGCTCCCGCGCGTGCGGTGCGGCCCGGCGTGCGGAATCCGCTTTCGTAATTCTCGCGGTCGAATAGATTCTCGACCTTACCGAAGAAGCGAAGCGACCGCGCGTCGTCGAGTGGCAACGTGTAGCTCACCACGACGTCCGCTTTGATGATCCCGTCGAAGCGGTAGACGCGGCTCGCAAATGTGCGGTTGTCAGAGACCGGCGCGAGGTACTTGCTCGACGCCGCGAGGTCAAAGTTGACGGCGACGCGCTGCCCGAAGCGTTGTGTCGCGACAAGCGTGAACTGGTGGTCGGGAATCACGAACGCGTTGATGTTGCCGCCGAGTCGCGGCGTCCGCTCGTCGCTATTGGTGAATGTATAGGCGGTGAATACGTCGAGCCTGTTAGTCGGAGCAAAGGTCGTGCTCAATTCAACACCACGCGCGAGGCCGCCTTGTGTGTTGAGGTAGCCGCCGAAGCCGCGATTGAACGTCGCGACCGGGCCGAAACCGATGACCTCTTGCAGCCGCGTGTAGAAGTAGGTCGCCGAAGCGCGCACGCGGTTGCCGAACAGTGTCTGGTCAACGCCGGCGTCGAACGCGATGGAACGCTCCGGCCTCAAGCCCGGATCGCCGAGCGCGCTGAACGAACCGCTGAAGGAACTGAAGAACGTCCCGAACCGCTCGTAGAGCGACGGCGCGCGATAGCCGTTGCCGACGTGCGCGCGTAGCTTCGTCCCTGCCGCACGGAAGAAATAGGCGATGGAACCGTCGCCGGTGTATGCGTTTGGTGGCGCGGCGAAGTTGATGCCCTGATACGGCGCGTTCGTCGCGGGCGTGAAGCGCGGGTTGTCGAGCGTGAAGGATTGCATGCGGAACGCGGCGGAGAGTTGCAGGCGGTCGTCCAACAGGCGCAGTTGATCCTGGACAAAGAACGTCTGGCTGCGCTCGGTGACATCAACCTCCGAATTATTCAACACGCTCACCGGGAATGAGCGGTTGACATAGTTTTCATTCTCGAACTCGTAACCGGCGGTGACGAAGTTGAAGCGACCGAGTTGGAAGTCGGCGCGCGCCGCAAGTGTCTGAATGCGTCCGTCGAAATCATTGCGCGTCGTGCCGCCCGTCGGCTCGAAGCCGATGCCGCCCGGCCCGTCGCGATACACGCGCGAGGTGGTCAGCCCCTGGTACGAGATGGTATAGCCGAAGCGTTCGGTCGGTCGCTGTGCGAAGACGAGCGCCCCGGTGAAGAAGCGCGTCGCCTGCGAGTTGTCTGGGTCGTTCGCGGACGGGACGAACGTCGCCTCGCCCACGTTCAAAGACGCAAGGCTCGCGCCCGATTCAAAGCGACGCAGTTCTGCGAGTGACAGCGGCATGCCATCAATAATGCCTGACGTGGGCAACGTGCCGACGGCCTGCGGGCTTTCATTCAATTGCAGAAAAGTGTCCGCCGCGTAGAGCCGCGCGGAGAGCGTCGTTGTCGGCGTCAGACGAAACAGCACGCGCCCCTGCCCGCTGGTGTTGCGCGCGGCGTCGTCC
>JALZJL010000327.1 GCA_030859785.1 Acidobacteriota bacterium | reverse complement strand
TTTGACGACGACCGACACCAACAATATCGTTGCCAACACAATCGCCGGTGCGATTGCCGAAGCCGCGGCGGTCTTGCGTCAGGCGGGCGTCCGGGAAGCGCGGCGCGAGGCCGGGTCGCTGCTGTCGCACGCGCTCGCCCGCGACCGCACGTTTCTGCTGACGCACTCAGGCGACGCGCTGTCGTCCGACGACCTGGCAAGGTTTCGCGCGTTCGTCAATCGCCGCGCGACGGGCGAGCCGTTGCAATATATTTCTGGTCGGCAGGAATTTTACGGTCTCGATTTTGAAGTCACGCCCGCCGTGCTGATCCCGCGCCCCGAAACCGAATTGCTTGTTGAAACAACGCTCGAACACTTATCGACGAACGGCGCGCCGCTCGTGTGCGATGTCGGCACCGGGTCGGGTTGCATCGCGGTCGCGCTGCTCAACGAACGGGCAAATGTCCGCGCCGTCGCCGTTGACATCTCGCCGGCAGCACTCGATGTGGCGGCGCGTAACGCCGAACGACACGGAGTTCGGGCGCGACTCGCGTTGCTCATGGCGGACGGCCTGACGGCACTCGATCCGCGCGTCACACGCTTCACGGTGATCGTCTCGAACCCGCCGTACATCGCGGCAGATGAGATTGATGAATTGCAACGCGAGGTGCGCGACCACGAGCCGCGCATCGCGCTGACGCCGGGCGGTGACGGACTCGCGATGATTCGCCGGCTGCTCGCCGACGCGCCGCGGTTCCTCGACGCGGGCGGGCACCTTGTTTTTGAGATCGGCTTTGACCAGCACGAACGAGTCGCCGCGTTGGTTGACGCATCCGTGTGGAAGTTGCTCGGCATTCGCCAAGACTTACAAGGCATCCCGCGCACCGTCGTGCTTCGGCGTACCGACGGTTGCTTCGGAACCGACGACCGCGAGACAAAAGTTTAACCAAGACACGAAAGATACTAAAACCGTCTGCTCTTTGTGCCCTGGTGCGTTTGTGGTAAATCTTCTCTGCCTCAATGGCGTGACAGGTGACGGGTGACAAGATGATTTTGGATTTGTGATTGCGGAATGGAAGAAGCAGGCAAAAGAATCGCGACTTTGTATTCTAATCCGCAATCGCCCAACTCGGATGGATAAATTTCGCATCATCGGCGGGAATTCGATCAGCGGGCGCGTGACGATTAGCGGCGCGAAGAACTCGGCGCTGCCGTGCTTGGCCGCGGCGCTTTTGACGCCGGAGACGGTGACGCTGCATAACGTGCCGTACGTTCGCGACTGTCTGACGCAACGCCGCCTGCTCGAAGACCTCGGCGCGACGGTGCTGGTCCCGGACCTACACACGCATAAGATCACTGCCCGGCACATCGAACTGTTCGAGGCACCCTATGAACTGGTGAAGACGATGCGCGCGTCGGTGCTTGTGCTGGGGCCGTTGCTCGCGCGATTCGGCAAAGCGAAAGTCTCTCTGCCGGGCGGGTGCGCCATTGGATCGCGTCCAATTGATTTGCATCTCGACGGCTTGAAGATGCTCGGCGCGGAGGTCAGCCTTGAGGCGGGCGACGTGGTGGCACGCGCGCCGCAGGGCGGGCGGTTGCGCGGCGGCGACGTGCGTTTCGACAAAGTGACAGTTACCGGCACCGAGAATCTGTTGATGGCCGCGACGCTGGCCGCAGGCCATACGACGATTCACAACGCGGCGTGCGAGCCGGAGGTAAGCGACCTTGCGGAGTTATTGAATCGGATGGGCGCGCGTGTGCGCGGGGCCGGCTCGCCGACGATCACTATCGAGGGCGTCGAGGCGCTTGGCGGCGCGGAACACACGATCATTCCCGACCGCATCGAGACAGGCACGTTCCTCGTCGCGGCGGCGATCACCGGCGGCGAATTGGAAATCAAAGACTGCGTCCCTGAACATTCCACCGCCGTAATTGCGAAGCTGCGCGAAGCAGGCGTCGAGATCGAAGAGGCCAATCAGAGCACGCTCTACGTCCGCCGCTCGACGAACGGTCTGGTCGCGCGCGACATCGTGACTGAGCCATATCCGCTCTTCCCGACCGACATGCAGGCGCAGTACATGGCGCTGATGACGCAGGCTGAAGGGCGCGCCAGCATCACCGAAACGATTTTCGAGAACCGCTTTATGCACGCTTCGGAGATGCAGCGGATGAACGCGCGGATCAGCATCAGCGGCAGCGTCGCAATTGTCGAAGGGCCGACCCCGCTCGCCGGCGCGCGTGTGCAGGCGTCGGACTTGCGTGCCTCGGCCTGTCTGGTGCTCGCCGGATTGGCGGCGCAGGGCGAGACCCTCATCGACCGCGTCTATCACATCGACCGCGGCTACGAAAAGATCGAAGCGAAGCTACGCGGGGTCGGCGCACAAATCGAACGTGTCCGCGAATCGGTGACAACCCCGCTCGATTCCGCGCCATAGTAGACGCTACCCAAAACAATAAGGCCACATGGTAGGCTTCAAGAAAAAGAAGAGTAAGCCACGAATCAGACGAATCACAGCCATCGAACAGTTTTCAGTTTTCGGTTTTCAACTCAAAACTCAAAACTGTTACTCAAGGAGATTCTCGCAGATGTTCAGACGCATTACGTTTCCACTCGCCGTGTCGGTGATGGCGTTGGTCGTCGTGCTGCTCGGCGCGCCAACCCACACGAACGCGCAACAAACTTCATTCCCGCAATATGAGTACAAACTTCTCTCCACCAATCGCGTCGGGACGATGGAAAAGGAGATGAACGAAACCGCCGCCGAAGGGTACGCCTTCCAGGAGGCGGTCGCCGGCAGCACGTCGTTCGGCGGCAGCGAAGTGGTCGTCATCATGGCGCGGCCAGCGGGCGCTTCAAAGCCGCGCTACCAGTACAAGCTATTGGCGACAAGTAAAACCTCGACAATGCAGAAAGAGATGCAAGCGGCGGGCGAGGCCGGCTTCACGCACCGCGAAGAGACGGTCTTCAAAAAGACTTTCGGAACCGAAGTGACGGTGGTACTCGAACGCGATTTGAACGCGCCGACCGTCGCCTACGATTACAAGCTATTGGCGACGAGCAAGACTTCGACGCTCCAGAAAGAGATGTCGGAGGCCGGGGCGGAAGGTTATGAGTTTGTCGGCGTGACGAACGGCGACACGGCGTTCGGCGGCACGGAAGTGATTGCGATTATGCGCCGACCGCGGCGGCACTAAACATTGCGGAGCGAAATCTATGAACGACGCATCGTGCCTTTTCTGTCGAATCGTCGCCGGCCAGATTCCGGCGGAGATCATCTACAGCGACGAACACGCGGTCGCCTTCCGCGACATCAACCCGCAGGCACCCGTGCATGTGCTGGTCATCCCGCGCACGCACGTCGATTCGCTGGTTGAGGCCGCGCGCGGCGACGACGCGGAGATGCTCGGGCCTCTCCTGCGGGCCGCAGCCCGTGTCGC
>JALZJL010000310.1 GCA_030859785.1 Acidobacteriota bacterium | reverse complement strand
AAATCGAAGCTTGGGAACAACAACGTAATAGAACCAAGGAAACTATCGATTGGCGGTTCTCGATCACGGATGCGCGCGACAAACTGAAACGTCTTTATCCAACTAATTTATTGCGATGAAACACTAGTACTCTGATTGCCTAAAGATGACGGGTTGAGATTTCAACATCAGTAGATTGTTTTCGCACGACCGGGCAATCTCAAGCACGAACTCAGAACCCATCAAAATCACGCGGTCGGAGTATTAGCTGAATTTCGGTGAGCAGCTATGAATGGCTGCTTTGATCAAACTAAATTTTCACCTTGACTGTCTCATTGCGATGGCCGAGCTCGACCGAAAGTTGATTGGCGACCTCAACGACATGACCGGCCATCTCTGGTATCTTCTCCGGCGGTAACCTGTAGGCCGGTCCAGCCACGCTGATCGAGGCGATTACTGTTTCGGTATAGTTTCTGACAGGGGCGCCAACGCATCTCATCCCCTCTTCAATCTCTTCGTCATCTATGGAGTAGCCCAGTTCGGCGACCCGCCTCAGTTCAATCCGTAATAGTTCCGGATCCACAATCGTGTTCCTCGTGAATGGTCGCAGCTCGCCTCTAGCTAGAACTCTCTCCAATTCCGCGGCAGGCCAAAAGGCGAGCACCGCTTTACCGACGGAGGTGCAATGAACCGGAGTTCTGATGCCGACAGTCGCCGGCGTGCGCACAGTTTGAGGGCTCTCCACATTGGCTAGCGAAACCATTTCGTCTTTATCGAAAACGCAGATGTGCGCCGTCTCGCCGGTTTTTGCCACTAACGACTCTAAGAAAGGCTTCGCACGTTCTAGCAGGTCGAGTCGCGCCACGGCTTTGCTGCCAAGTTCAAAGAGCTTCAAGCCAAGCCAGTATTTACCGTTCACGGAATTTCTTTCGATTAGCCTGTGCTGTTCTAACACCATGAGCAACCGGTGAACTGTGCTCTTGTGTAGCCCAAGGTGATCTGAAATTTCTGACGCGCCTACTTCTGAATTTCGGTCAGCGAGTAGATCTAATACCCCAAATGCACGGTCGAGCACCTGCACTCGATAAGTCACCTCCCCTTTTTCGTCTGTAGGATGGAAATTTTCTGCCAATTTGTATAACGAAAATCCGTCTCAGATTATGAAACATGGTTTTATATCTCAAAACCATTCGAGATGTCAATCAAACATTATGGGAGTTGAAGCGTGAAACTGCTTACGAACGAACTGCTTGGTCACGTGTTGATTTGCCATTCAGGGGGCTCGGCGTTCTTGTTCTTTGTTGAACGTCCTGAGATGTGCGAAAGCAACAACAAAGTCAGACGACTTGCGCTTGCCGTGCCCGCCTCAAACCGAACATATGGCGTGCCGGTGAATCATACCTTTGCCCCGCCCGCCTTTGTGAGTTTCGCCCATCCGATTTGCGATTTAATACCATGCGCGTCGTCGCTTCCCGCATGTGCCGACCAGACGCCCTACAGTTCCGCCTGCGCTAAACAGAGGCGCTTTGGCGTTCTGCTTTTGACATTGACAACGATGACTTGCGCCTTGCTCTGGTCGATGCCCTTCGCGCGCGAACAGGACTAGCGCGTAACGGTGCGCGTTGACGGGCGCACATTGTTTCGTATCGGCGAGGCGGGCGACACGACAGCGCGTGACCGAGCACGCCGCATCGAACGCCGCACTGCGCTCACGCGAACGGCGTAGTTCCACGTGGAGCCGCTTCACGGCTGAAGTTCAAGCATCCGTCGAGACAGCCTTCTCACGGTTATTTAAGTCCGCGATCACGATTATTCCGAGCGTGTTCGCCGCCTTACTTGTTATCGGCTTGTTCTGGGCGATTGCTGCCGGAGTGCGCTGGCTAATGCGTGTCATCTTTCGCCGCTTCGTCGAGAACATCACAACGGAGAGCTTGATTAAGCAGGTCGCCTACTATTCGCGCATAAGTTCCAGTCTGAGCCGCACGAAGACCTGCCCCTGGCGAAAATCGCCGGAGTGATCTCATTACTTCTTCAATTCTTCATCAATGAGAGATTTCAAATCCTCTCTGCTGAATCGCATCAATTGTCTGCCGTTGACGAAGAAGGTCGGGGTTTTCGAGACGCCGAGACTCTGACCGTCTTTCAGGTCGCGCTCGATCTTCGACGCGGATCGGTTTTGGGCGACCGCGTTTCGGAGTCTTTCCACGTCAAGCCCGATTTCGGCGGCGTACCGTTCAAACAAAACAGCTGGCGGTTCCTGCGGCGCGGACGCGACGGTTTGCGGCACGTGCCCGTGTCGCTCGCCCCACTCCGGCTGCCGCCGAAACATGATTTCCTGCATCTCCCAGTATTTCCCCTGCTCACCCGCTGCTTCGGTGAACGCCGCCGCGAGCCGTGAGTTCGGGTGGAGCGGCATGTACCTCACCACTAGTCTAAGTTTGCCGTCGTATTCCTTCAGCATCTGTTTAATGATAGGGCCGAACGCGCGACACGATTCGCACTCCGGGTCTAAAAACTCGACCAGCGTGACGGGCGCGTCCGCCGGACCAAGCACGGGGCTGTCCGGTCGGACGAGTTGACTGTTCGCCATTGAAGAGGACTTCCGTTCACTCTGCGCTGAGTTTCGATAGTAGGACGCACCCATGATGGCGGCGATAATGACGACTACTCCAATCAATGCCAGAATCTTGATTTCTTTTCGCATGTCATTCTCCTTCTTGTTCGGATTTATAAAACAGCAGGCACGCGCCCAAGCCGACGAACGCAGCCAGCGCCATCAGCGGAATCGTGATGAAGCCGAGCCACTCGATCTGCCGTGAGGTACACGAAATTCCCGCGGTGCAAGGGGCAATGCTTTCGGGAACGATTCCGTAGTAAAGCAAATTGTGATAAATCGAAATGACCAGCCCTGTCAGACAAAGAGGTAATGCGTAATACCTCATCCGGCTATCTCGCATGACGATTCCGCTCCCGATGATGACGACGAGCGGGTACAAGGCGATGCGCTGATACCAGCAGAGGAGGCACGGCGGCAACCCCATCACCTCGCTAAAGAAAAGGCTACCCACGGTGGCGACCAGTGCGATAACCCATGCCAGATACGCCAAAACGCTACGTCGGGTCATCGACACTTGTCATCTCCTCTCGCGCGCTCCGCGGAAAGGCCATCGGCCAAATCAATCAGAATCATGATGTCCTCGTCGCCGAATTCCTCATGGATGTGGAGACCCGCCCGCCTTCTCATTAGGTGACTGTGTTTCATGATTTACTTGTTCGGTCATTTTCAAGGTCATTTTCTGATGCGTCATATCTATGATTACATCTTCCTTCACTGGCGAGAGTGGTTCCCACACTTGCCGTCCTATCAGGCATTTAGCCATCGCCTCAACAACTTAGCCCCGGCCTTCGAGTTGCTGACTGAATCCATGGTGCAGGCCGCGCACCCGCAGCTTGCGCCCACCGCTGAGCGTGTCATTAATAGCATGCCGGTTATCTTAGCGCGTGCCTCGCGCTCAACCACTGCCCGCGTCGCGCGGGACGTGGCGGATCAGAGTTTCTGCGCCTGCAAAAACCTGTGGTATCACGGCATGAAGATTCACATCGAAGCCGTGCGCCGCGTCGTGCACATGCCGAAGCCTGAACGCCTCTTGGTGATTGAGGCCTCATGCCATGACCTGACGGCCTTGCGGCAGATGGACATCAATCTCGGCAACTGTGCCCTATTTGCCGACAAAGCCTATGCCGACACGACGACCAAAGCTGAGTTTGACAGGTAGGGGACGACATAGCCACCCCGCCAAAGAAAGGGAAAAATTCAACCACTTGAACAAACCGATTCAATATGGTCGCGCTTTGTGTCGTCCATGCGACAACCCATTGAGTCGCTGGTCAATTGGATCATCGAGCAAACCGGCCTACAGCAGACATCGAAAGTACGCTCGACCAACGGATTGTTGGTTCACTGTTACGGCAAACTGGCGGTCGCGTGTGTGCTCTTAGTGCTCTACCCTTGATTCGCATTCTAAGTTAAGCGACTGCTGTTGACGAAGGTGGCCCATCCGTGGGACCGAGATGACGGACGCGACCGATTTCGCCAATCAGAATATGGACGAGAGCGAACGCAATCAGATATGCCACGGAACATGCGGCGAAGACGGGCGCGAATGAAATGTTCTGCACCACCCAGCCAATGCCGAGTTGCGTGATGACGCCGGCCAAGCCTCCGAGCGCGCCGCCGAAACCGGACACACTGCCGACCACGCCCTTCGGAAACACCTCCGCCGGAAGCGTGA
>JALZJL010000304.1 GCA_030859785.1 Acidobacteriota bacterium | reverse complement strand
TCTGTGCGAAGCCCTGTCCCGTGGCGCGCACCGTATAGCTCCCCGGCGGCAGCAGAATCAAACGGAAGTTGCCTTCGTCATCGACGGTAGCGTTCTTTTCCAGGCCGGTCGCTTGGTTAACGGCGGTAACGGTCGCGCCGGTCACGACCGCCTGCTGTGGATCGAGCACGCGGCCTTCGATGTTGCCCGTCGTCGCCTGCGACTGTGCGGCAACGGACGCGGACGCGAGCGCGAGCCAGGCGCATGCGATGAGCAGCAAGGTAAATATAGGGGTCAACTTTCTAAACATGAAATTCCTCTTTTGAAGATTGATGAATTGCGTGGCGAGCAGAGGCCCGCCAGATAGAAGGTGAAGAGCACAACAGAATGCGCCCACAGTTGGCCTGTGCTAAGCAGACAGACGAAAGCGTTTGGAATCGAAGCGGAGATATTAAGGCGGGGTTTAGGAGCGGGTCAAGCAAACGCCTGGCTTCACCTGCCACGCAGGGAGGTTGAGGACAAGAAGCGCGCTGACTCGCGATCAGGTGTAAGCCGTTGTTCGACATCGCTTTCGCCAATTTGAACTACGTCATTCGGAAAGGTTATTTCCTCACTCCACAACATTTCTTTGCGCTTCTCATCGCCCACAAAAAATTCAAAACCAATTTGCGCATTTGTCTTTGACTCTGACGCTTCCGAACGCAACATATCTCGCACTTCGTTCTTAAAAATCGAAAAGTGTATGCTCTTGCCTGATTCAATCGTTTGCAAACCTACGTATGTCGAGTCAATGCAATTGTAACGTGTTGCATAACCTGATTGCATAAATTGCTCGTAACGCCTAGCTGCCAAAGTACAAAAACTGAAATTGTCTTTGCGGGGGTGTCCTACATATATAATTGGTTGGGCGGTATCATTAACTATCTCAAAATGCGCAATCCAGTCCTTCGATTGCTCAAAGCCTTTGAAATGAAGTTGCACTTTGCCGGATTTTTCTCTGACAGGAGGCTCGCTTGTTGGCATTACCTTGTCTGCGGAAGATAAAGTTGAGGTGGTGAGAGAAAAAGAAAAAGCTTTAAAGACACCTCTTGCCCAAGCCATACTGATGCCTATAAAGAGGGCTAAGACTCCAACTAAAAGTTTCAAGCTAAGATTTTTCATCGTTTCATATCATCCAAGCTATCAAAACAAGCGTAGATATCTAACATGACGTTAACGAGTGCGGTCATCAAAGGACGTTTGATACGACATTGCAAATCATGAAGGGATTATTGAGAGGCAGACTATGCCTGCCTTCTAGAACGGGTGTCACAACAAAACAAACCGCCCTGTTGTATATGACCGCCCGTCCTGCTCTCGACAAATTTTCCTGACTCTCTCACTTTCGCCCGAAGGCGAACGGTCGCCACAATGCCTCGGTCGATTGCAGCAAACTCATCGTGCCAATGTACGCATAGCCGAAGAAGAAGAGGCCGAGAAACGGAATCGTGCCCCACAGACGCATGTGCGCGGCGTAGAGAATCGCCAACAGGAAATAGACGGCGAACGATAATTCAAGGAGCGGCAAAAGTCCGCGCTTACGTTTGTACTTTTTGCGCTTCCACGTTTCATCCGTGCTCTTTTCGACGCTGTACTTCGGCGTCCGCACAAATTCCGACTTGATTCCGAGCAATGCTTCGAGCACCGCGCGCGCGTTCGAGAAGGCGAGACCAATGCCGACCGCCATCACCAGCGGCAGGTGCATCAATCGCCGCCAGCGCGTCTCGGCACGATCCAAATACCACACCGCCGACCCGTAGAAAAGCACCACCGAAACAGTCGAGAAAAACAGGATCGGCACATCGAACAGCATCAGGTTGAAGAAGCCTTGATTGTAGCGAACGAGAAGCAGCGGGAATTGCAAAAAGCTGACGACGATCATCAGCGGGTAACTGATGTTGCCGGTGAGTCGAAAGAGCATCTCCGCTTTGACGCGAAACGGGAGCGGCGCGCGCCAGATACGTGGGTAGAGTTTCAGCCCGACCTGCATCACGCCCTTCGCCCATCGCCGCTGCTGAGCTTTGAAGGCGTTGATCTCGACCGGAATCTCCGACGGTGCATCTTCGTCGAGCAGATACACGAAGCGCCAGCCCATCAACTGCGCGCGGAACGAAAGGTCTGTGTCTTCGGTCAGCGTGTCGTGCTGCCAGCCACCGCTCAGTTCAATCGTCCGCCGCCGCCAGATGCCTGCCGTGCCGTTGAAGTTGAAGAAGCCGCCCGTTCGATTTCTGACCGTCTGCTCAATCACGAAATGGCCGTCGAGCATGATCGTCTGCAAACGCGTCAGCAGATTGTACGAGCCGTTGATGTGCGACCAACGCATCTGCGTGCAACCTACCAGCGGGTCGGTGAAGTTATGGACGAGCTTGCGCAACGAATCCGGCTTCGGCACAAAGTCAGCGTCGAAGATCGCGATTAATTCACCCTTCGCCGTCTTCAAACCATTCTCCAGCGCGCCGGCTTTGAAGCCCGTCCGGTCGGTGCGGTGAATGTAATGAATATCGAAACCTTCGCGCCGGTAATGCTCGACCGTGGCGCTCGCCCTCCCCACCGTTTCGTCGGTTGAATCATCGAGGACTTGAATCTCCAGACGCTCGCGCGGGTAATCAAGCGCCGTCACCGCTTCGAGCAGACGCTCGACGACGTACATCTCGTTAAAGAGCGGAAGTTGGACGGTGATGTGCGGCAATTCTTCTTCGCGATAGAGAGCGGCGGGCTGCGGCTCGATGCGGCGGTAACGCCAGAAATCGATGACCTGCTTGATGCGATACGCGCCGTAGATGGCGAGCACGCCGAGGATGCCGAAGTAGATCACGAGCACTGCCCAGTCGAACGCATCGAGTTGATAGAGTGGGCTGATGTTGCCGGCTGTGCGCGCTACCACGTCATCGAAATAGCGGCGCATCAATTCGTCGGTCGGTGGTGGATTCTGGAGAGCCAGGAAGGGCAATAACATTTCCGTGCCTCTTTAAAACTTCGCGGCTGAGTGAATGTTCAGGCGTCCGTCAACGCGCCGCGCGAAGCATCATTCACATATCAAACGAGCAGCGCCCGATTCACCGAAGCGCTGCCCGACATCGTCGTCTCCGAAGAGTAATTGTAAGCGACCCGCCGGACGCCGGCCGGCGAAACCGAATTAACCGCTATGATCGCGCCGCCAAGCTGATGGTTATGCGCCCGCACCGAAGCCGCCGGCACCTGGGCTAGTGTAACCGCCGCCTGGTTGCCCGCCGAAACTCGGCGGTGGAGGCGGCATCCCTGCGCCACCACCTTTGCGCTTCTCAAAAACCGAAACACCGATCAGTCCGCCGACGGTCGCGAAGATGACCAACATCACCGCCCCAATCAGCGCCATCGGGATCGAGGCGATTAATTGTTGTCCGACGGACTGGTTCTGCATGATGGCCGCCTGCTGGCGGAACGCTTCCGCTGCTTCGGGACCGGCCATCTCGACCATGCTACCCATCAGGCCCAACGTGGCGTTGCCCGCCACGATGCCAAGCGGCAAACCCACGATGATGTAAACCGCTGCGCCGATGACACCGGCGAGCACGCCGACCACCGCGCCGTCGGCGGGGCGCACCGGCGTCGGCGAACTTTTAATGTACATGTTAGCGGCGAGCAACCCGCCGAGTATCGCCCACGCGCAGCAGCAGATATTGAGCGCGCCGACCAGCGGAATCGCCGACAGGATGCCTAAAGCAACGCCGCCAATCAGGGCCGGCTTCATTTTATCATTCATCTATTTTCGCGTCCTTCGTTAGGGAGAGTAAAAAAAATCTTTGAGCGTCAAACTCGGAATCATGTCGCGACTTGATAGGAACCCTTCGGGCCAGCGACTGCCGCTCTTCCCGCTATCATTCAGACGCAGCGCCGTGTGCAAAAGTGACAAACTTACTCGCTGACCGGATGGCGTGTCCGAAATAAAGTTCGCCAATCAGTGTACGCTAAATCCACTACACCCGGCACGATAAAAAACGCCGCTGTCGCGCCGAGTAGCGCACCGGTCATCGCGCGTGAAAAATGCGTATTCTCCCACACGCCGAACACGCCGAGCGCGAAATCGATGGTCGTCGGAAGCGCCGCCGCGAACAACCACGCGCGCGCCGGCGTGTGCCTGCTCTTCAATGGACGCATCAGCGGGTAGAGCAGAGCGCCGACCGCGACCCCCGCGTAAATCCCACTGCATCGCGCGCATACCGCCAGCGCGTGCCCGCCGATGTGAAA
>JALZJL010000288.1 GCA_030859785.1 Acidobacteriota bacterium | reverse complement strand
AAATCGAGCGGCGCGACATCGCCTTCCGTCAGGCGCGCATTCGTCACGCGGACGAGTTCCTCGTTCGCCGCGATCAAGCGTTCGAGCGCGTCGAGTTGTCTTCCGGCGGCGACGGCGCGGGCGTAAGTCGAGCGAATCTCGGCGGAGAATTGGCGTTCGAGCGCGAGGACTTCGGCGCGTGCCTGTTGAAGTTCAAGCCGCGCGACGGCGGTGCGACGGCTGCGCTTTCCGCCTAGCTCGAACGTCTGCGAGACGCCGACGGAGAAATCGCTTTCGGCTTCGCCGGCGAGAAAGCGAGGGCTTCCGTACTCGGCATCAAGCGTCGGGTTGGGTCTGAGTCCCGCTTGAGTTAAACGCCCTTCGGCAGTTGCTAAACGCTGCCTCGCTGCCAACAGGTCGGCGCGTCGCTGAAAGCCTGTCTCAACCAATCTTTCAACCGTCAAGCCGGACGCATCAAGGAACTGCGCTGACGAACGCGCGGTTGTTTGTGGCGTAGGCGCAGTTTGCGCGCCGAGTGAAATGGTTGGTGTCGGTGGCGAAGTGGGAGGTGCGGATTGTGGTGTCTGGGCTTGCGCCGGCGACTGCACCGATGCTGCGCTCAACGCGATTACAAAAATCACGAATGTTTTGCGCCAACCGCTCCGTGACTTAACCTTCTTGATCTTTTCCATGCTGCCCGATGCTTGTGCCGCCTTCGATTCTCGTCACACAAACTGCTTCAATTGAACCTAGACGGTCGCTGTCTGACGGCTTTCACGATGCGCACGCAAACCTTTGAGTATGCGATACGCGACGATTCCGCCTAAGCCGAGCGCGGCGAGCAGGGCAAGCGCGATGAGCGCGGTGCGCGCCCAGCCCGAACTGCTTTCGACTTGCGCCGGCGGCGCGGGCGCTATTTGCAGCACACCGAACTGTGCGGTCTGACTTGCGCCGTTTGCGCCGACCTGCGCCGCAAGTCTGTACTCGCCCTGCGGAAGCGGCGGCAGTCTCACTTCATAAACGCCCGCCGTCGAGCCTGCGGTTGCTACTGCTTCCACAGGCGCGGCAGTGCCCGTCAATGTGACTCTGACTTGAGCGTTGGCGATTGGCTCGTTGGTTTCGAAGCGTGTGACGAACAAACGCGCAGGTATTTCCTTGTCAGGCTCAAGCGATGGATGTTTAATAACGACCTCCCAATTGCCTGCGCGCGCGGTTCGAGTGACCATACCTGTGCCGGCGGCGATGACCGGAGTTTTGCTTTCACCGTGATCCTCGCCTTCGTGCGCTAAACTCATCGCCGGCAGCACAGCCGTTAGAGCAGCAACGACGAGCAAACTCGCCGCCATCCGCCGGAGAAAGACTTTCTCTTTGCCCACCTTAAATATCCTTTTCATAATCTCTAAAGAACCTCCGAGAGACACATGACCGTTGTAGGAATTCTTAGAATTGTCTGATTGCAGACAGCAGGTTAGTCTGCAAACAAACGATCATGCCGTTTTCAACGATAGCGAATCCTTTTTCACCGCATCTTGATCTTCAATTTCAGCGTCTTCGGATGAAGAAAAAGCCGAAAGTTGCTTGTCACATTTCGGGCATCTTCCCGGAGCGAGCGATGCAAAACCGCCGACCGGACACTTATAAAACAACGCTCTCTGCCGGGCTTCAGTCGTGTTTTTGAATTCTGTTCTCCGCATTTGTCCTCATCCGATTGACCACTCGCGCGCTAGATAATTTCCTCTCTGCAACTCCAAACGAATCGTTAGCGCAATCGCGGAATGAAAAATGAATAACAAATACCATGCCGCAGCTAATGGGTATTAATGCAGCACAAAATCGACTGTTTTATTGCGTTCTAAGAAAGGATATGAAGTGTAAGTTTGATGAAGTGTCTGGTCACAGACGATTGATTGTTTGAGATCAAACAGCTAAGAACCAGCTACTGTGCGTCATCGTGTAACGGATCAACACTGGCACAAAAAGTGACTTGATGAGATCTCTATTTGTGCAAGCTCAATCCGAGCGTACCGATAGGCAGTGATGCTCGACGCGAAATGTGAGAGCGACATCGCCGCGTAAGAGGCGAATTTTAAACAACTACTCGACGATGAGTTTGCCGCGATACATATTCATCCCGCAGGTGAACTCATACTCGCCCGGCTTTTGCGGAGCGACTTCAATGGAGACGGTTCTGTTCTGCGGCAGATGTGCGCGCTTACCGAAATCCGGCAGCACGACTTCCTCGCCGCACGGCGTCGCCTCGCGGCGCGTGAAGTTCAAGCGCAAGAGTTGCCCGGCGCGGGCGGTGACGATGGCAGGCTGGTAGCCGCCCTTAACCGTCACATCAATCTCCTGCACGCCGCCCGCTCCCGTCTGCGCGGCGACCGAATCGCCTTTCCATAGCCAGAAGTACCAGACGATCCAGCCGATCAAAACTAATCCCGTCAGGGTGACGATGATTTCTATTGCGTTCATGATTTCACCTCCTTAGTGTGATGCGGCTCGAAGAACCGCAGACGATTGGCGTTCGTCACGACCGTGATGCTCGACGCCGCCATCGCCGCGCCCGCGATGATCGGCGACAGCAGGATGCCGAATATCGGATACAAAAGTCCTGCGGCTAAGGGTATGCCGAGCACGTTGTAGATGAACGCGCCGAATAAGTTTTGTTTGATGTTCCGGAGCGTCGCGCGTGATGTTTCGATGGCCGTCACGACGCCGCGCAGACTCCCGCCGACGAGCGTGACATCCGCCGCTTCAATCGCGACGTCCGTGCCCGTGCCGATGGCGAAGCCGATGTCTGCTTGCGCCAGAGCGGGCGCGTCGTTGATGCCGTCGCCGACCATACCGACGAGACGCACGTTGCCTCCGTCGCGCGAGCGTGAGCCGCCCTCCGCTTGCAGCTTTTCGACCTGCCGCGCTTTCTCTTCCGGCAGCACCTCCGCCAGCACCCGTTCGATCCCGACTTGTCTGGCGATAGCCTTCGCCGTGCGCTCGTTGTCGCCGGTCATCATCACGACTTCCAGCCCCATTCCCTGAAGCGCGCGGATCGCGTTGACCGAATCTTCTTTAATGGTATCGGCGACGCCGATGATCCCTGCCGGCTGACCATCAAGAGAGACGAACATCGGCGTTTTGCCCGCGTCGGCGAGCCGCGTTGCTACTTGCTCAAACTCCGCGAGCGAAACATTCTCGCGCGTCATCAACTTGCGATTACCGACAAAGACGCGCTTGCCGTCAACCGTCACTTCGACGCCGTGTCCCGGCACGGCATTGAACCCTTTTGGTTCTCCAACCTCAATGCCGCGCGTGCGTGCACCTGCGACAATCGCTTCCGACAGCGGATGCTCGCTGCGTTTGTCGGCAATCGCGGCGAGACGCAACAAATCATCTTCCGTGAAGTTCCCTATCGGCAACACGTCTGTCAGTTCCGGCTTGCCCTTCGTGATCGTTCCCGTCTTATCCAGAACAATCGTCGTCAACCGCGACGCCGTCTCCAATGCCTCGCCGTTCCTGATCAGCACGCCGTTCTCTGCCGCCTTGCCCACGCCGACCATCAGGCTGATCGGAGTCGCCAACCCCAGCGCGCACGGGCAGGCGATCACCAGCACGGCGACCATCGTGACAATCGAGTAGTTCAGCGCAGGCTGAGGTCCGAAGTTGAACCACGCGAGGAAGGTCAGGATGGCGACGATCATCACTGACGGCACGAAGTAAGAGGAAACCTTGTCCACGAGCCGTCCGATGGGCGGCTTCGAGTTCTGCGCCTGTTGCACCATCTCGACGATGCGCGCGAGCGCGGTCTCCCTGCCTACTTTCGTCGCGCGGAAGGTAAACGCACCCGTCTTGTTGACGCTCGTGCCCGTCACCGCATCCTTCGGCTGCTTATCAACCGGCACGGATTCGCCGGTCACCACCGACTCGTCAATCGCCGACTCGCCTTCGAGGATCACGCCGTCCACGGGAATCTTCTCGCCTGGTCGCACGAGCACCGTGTCGCCGACGACCACCTCTTCGATAGGCACGTCCAGCTCACGCCCTTCGCGGATGACGCGCGCGGTTTTGGCTTGCAGCTCAAGCAGTTTCCTGATCGCGGCAGACGAGCGCCGCTTGGCTCTCATCTCCAGCGCTTGACCGAGCAGTATCAGCGCGATGACGATCACCGCCACTTCGAAATACATCCCCACAGTCCCCGCCGGGAAGAGTCCGGGGGCGAGGACGACGACTGTCGAATAAACCCATGCCGCGCCCGTTCCGAGCGCGACGAGCGTATCCATGTTGGTGTTGTGATTACGGAAGCCGTTCCACGCGCCCTGAAAGAACTGGCTGCCCGACCACGCAAGCACGGGTAGCGAGATAACGCCCGCGACGATGCCGATGCTTTGGTGATAAGACATCAGCGCCTCGCGCCACGATGGGACGAACTCCGCGAACATCAGGAGCATTAAGGGAACGCCAACGGCGGCGGCGAACCAAAACTTATGCATCATCGTGCGGTAAGCACGCTCCTGCGCCTCTTCCACGTCGCGTTCATGCACGTCCGCCTGTTCCTGTGGGCGAGCGGCAGATGCTCCTTGCTGTGAAGCGTCCGCCGCGCTCGTTTCGGCATCAAACCTCTCTTTGCACACCGGCGAGCAGAAGTAGTAAGTTTCGCCATCACGTTCGCTTTTCCCGGCAGCTTTCTCCGGGTTGACCGACATCCCGCACACCGGATCGGTAACGAGAGTTACTGTCATTTTTGTGCCCTGCATCTTAATCTCCTCATATCGTCCGCGCGCTCGGTTTTCCTACTTCTTCTTGCTCTTCCGCTCGACGCGGTGCGTTGGTGTGACAGGGTGTTCGATCTCCGCGCCTTCGATCAACCCACAGATGTGACCCGGCGCACGCCCCACCTTGTCCCACTCCTCAAGCGTCTCGGCTAATTCTTTACGATAACGGCGCATCTCGCGCATCCGCTCGTCCAATTCTTCCAAGCGGTGGCGCACAATCTCGCGGACTTCCTCGCAGGGACTCTGCCCGGCGCGTGCGTCCTCAATGATTCGCTTGATTTCATCGAGCGAGAATCCTAAAGTCTGCGCCCGCTTGATGAACGCGAGGCGCTCCAGCACCTCCGCGTCGTACACGCGATAACCGCTGTAGGTGCGCGAAGGCTTATCGAGCAGCCCGCTCTTTTCATAAAACCTAAGTGCCTCAATCCCGATGCCGCTCCGCTTCGACACGTCGCCGATCTTGAGCATCCTTCGTCCATGTTCGTCATCAACGAGTTGTACGCTTTTTGACGCCGATTTCATTTTCCATACCTCTTTCAAGATGTTGATGCAGATAGTATAAACTCTGTAGTCATGTGCAGAGTCAAGGGCAGCTTTTGCTTTCATTTTCTCTTTAACGGCTTCAACCCGAAAGTAAAAAAAGCGCGGACGTTTTCGATGTGTCCGCGTTCTTCTGGTGTACAGTTACGTCGTCCGTCGTCACGCCGCGTTGCTCTGTCCTTCGCCGCTTTGACGTGCACGGTGCTGACAGGTCAATTGATCCCAAGCTCAAATGGTGCGGCCATCGCCGTCGTGAACGGGACGGACTTCGGCAACGTTGGACGCAACGTCTTACGCGGGCCGCGACAAACGAATGTGGATTTCTCGATCATCAAGCGTTTCCCGATTGACGAAATAAAGCATGTCGAGTTCCGGGCTGAAGTTTTCAATCTGCTCAATCAAGTGAATCTCGCCAACCCGATCAGTAACCTCAATTTAGTGCAATCTTCTGGAGGCAACATCAATCCGAATACCGGAGAGATCGTGAATCCAGGTGATTTCGGGCGCATCATCTGGACGAGCAATAACCCACGCCTCATCCAGTTCGCGCTGAAATTCAACTACTAAAGGGGCTTGCGATTGCGTCTAGCCGCCGTCGCCGATCTGTTTGCCCCGGCAATTTCCGTCGGTGCAGCCATCAGGTGCGTCAGTTGAAGACTCGCCGGGATGGACTACGGCACGCCGACATCTTTGCCGTGGGATGTCGTGTACACTAACCCGATTTCCTATGCGCCGGTGGATGGCGTGGCGCGTCACCCCGACCAGTATTACGAACTGCTCGGCGGTCTCACGATTGCCGGCGTCCTCATCAAACTTCGCGGGGATTTGCCTGACGGCGGGCTGTTGCTCGCGTACCCGGTACTATTACGGCGTGCTGCGCTGCTTCGTCTTCGTGGTGCGCGCTAATGTTGACCTGGTGGCGCTCGGACTCAAGAATGGGCAGTGGACGTCGCTCGCCACCATGGGAGTAGAATTGCCGATTTTAGTTGTTTACATCAAGCGAAGTTGGCGAAGGAAGCAGACAGCATGTGTGAATTAGCTCGAGTATCAAAAGGTGGAATGAGCCAGACATATGGGTTCATCGAAAAAGTGGAGGTTCACATGCAACGAAGTCTCATCAAAGCGTTAATCGGAATTTGTGCGTTGGCACTGCTGCTTGGCTATGGCCTTTCTGCTAGTAATGCGATGAGTAATCAAGGAAAAGTGATCTTGATGCGAACCCCTGACGGCGGTATCCAGCCACAGGCGGTAGTTGACGATGGCGGCGCTGTTCATCTCATCTACTTCAAAGGTAACCCAGCCGCCGGTGATATTTTCTATGTTCGCAAAGCTCCGCAAGATGCGGGCTTTTCAAAGGCGATTCGAGTCAATAGCCAACCTGGTTGTGCGATAGCACTCGGAAACATTCGTGGTGCCCACATTGCTGTTGGTCGTGGTGGACGGATTCATGTCGCTTGGATGGGGTCGAAAGAAGCTGAACCGAAAGGCCCGTCGAAGGCCACTCCGATGCTCTACACGCGGTTGAACGATGCCTTGACCGGCTTCGATCCTCAACGCAATGTCATGCAGTTCGCCGTTGGACTGGACGGCGGAGGATCGATTGCGGCTGACCGTTCAGGGAATGTGTATGTCGCTTGGCACGCCGGCGCGGGAGAGGAGGGCGAAGCGTTACGCCGCGTCTGGGTCGCTCGTTCAACGGATGAAGGCAAGACCTTCAAGCGCGAAGTGCCAGCTTCTGACAAAGCAACTGGCGCCTGCGGCTGCTGTGGGATGCGCGCCTTTGCTGCTCGGAACAACGCCTTCTACATGCTCTACCGGGCAGCCACTGAAAGCGTTAATCGCGACATGTACCTGATTACTTCTCAAGACAACGGTACAAGTTTTCAAAGCACCCTGATGCACAAATGGAAACTCGAAGCGTGCCCGATGAGCACGGCGGCGATCGGGGAAAGTCATGATGGCATATTAGTGGCATGGGAGACTGACGGACAGGTTTACTACTCTAACATTGAACCCGGCACATCAAAGCCGCTGCAATCAATTCCAGCACCTGGCGCAGGTAGTCGTCGCAAACATCCGGCGATCATCGGCAATGCTCAGGATGAAACACTGCTCGCCTGGACCGAGAAGATGGGCTGGCAACGAGGCGGCTCACTCGCCTGGCAAATCTTTGATAAACAAGGCCAGCCGACCGCAGAAAAAGGTCAAGCCGAAGGGGTGCCGGTGTGGAGCCTCGTCACCGTATATGCCAGCCCGGAGGGAAGCTTTACGATAGTTTATTAATTCATCAGATTGCTTGCGAATACCTTAAAAATCTCGGCCCATGAAAAGAATAAGCGCTTAGAAAACTGAATTCAGCCGCAAAGCTCGACGGAACGAACTAATCGTTGACGAGAGCCGAATTCTCATACTGCTAATACTCTTGCACTACAGCAGCGAGAGGTGCACACAAGAAACAAAAGCCGTATCCTACTTGCGACCTGTCGGTACCTGATGGCGAAGATCAGCGTCGCCCATTTAGATTCATAATTCACGTCGCCATTTGTCATGGGCGTCATGTGAATCATCTTCATGTACCACTTACCCGCGCCGATTAATTTGAAACGCGCGATGACGCAGGCGTCCGTTCAGGCGCTCGACTCGCGCCGCAAGCTCGAGGCGAGCAAACACCTTAATCCATAACTTCGTCTGCGGGTTGTCCGGAAGGCGCTTGAAGTCGCACTATCCAGCCGCTGGCAACCCCTCAAGTTCTTCCTTCGCCTCTTCATGCGAGAGAGCATCACGAACAGCGAAGGCAGCCAGTGACGTCTGGACTTGGCCCACCTTGCTGCCATACTGACGCTTGCCTGCATCACAGCGGAGCGGACTCTGGCTCGGTTTGGTCATGGCGTCTTGAAGTGTTGTCGCCTCGGTGAACGCCTTTACTATAAGACCTTCGCTTGAGCCAAGGCCAGCATGTTCCACCTTCTTCCGTGACCCTGATCTTAACTACCTCAAAGGAGAACGCTCGTGGAACCACACGCTGAACACTTCGCCGCTCTGATCGGCATCGACTGGTCGGACGCCAAGCACGATCTCTGCCTCGTTGACACGGCTACCGGAAGCCTCGAACCATCCGTCATCAAGCACACCCCGGAGTCGCTTGACGTGTGGGCCCGCGGCCTCCGCCAACGTTTTGCTGGGGCACCGATTGCCGTCTGTTAGGAACAGTCCAGAGGCCCACTCATTTATGCTTTGTTGAAGTACGACTTCCTAGTGCTCTATCCCATCAACCCGAAAACATTGGCCAAGTTCCGCGAAGCTTTCTCACCTTCACGAGCGAAGGATGATCCGACCGATGCCGAGTACCTCGTCGAATTGCTCGTCCATCACCGAGATCGTCTCAAGCCGTGGCGACCTGATGATCAGCCGACCCGCACGCTGCAACTCCTCGTCGAACATCGCCGCCGCCTGGTTGGCGACCAAACTAGAATCAGCAACCGGCTGACCGCGCTCTTGAAGGGCTACTTTCCTCAAGTATTAGCGTGGTTCCCTGACATTCGGACCGACTTGGTGTGCGACTTTCTGCTGCGCTGGGCGAGTCTCGACGCTCTCAAAGGCGTGCGGCGCACGACACTTGAGAAGTTCTTCCGCGAGCACAACTCGCATCGTCAGGCGACGCTTGAGGGGCGACTCAACTCGATCAAAGAAGCCAAGGTGCTGACGACCGACGGCGCGGTGATCAACGCTTCGGTGTTGATGACGAGAGCCCTTGCCGCGCAGATGAAGACCACGCTTACTGCGATCAAGGAGTTCGACCGCGAGATCGCCGAGGTGTGCCAGGCACACGCTGACTACGAGGTGTTCGCCTCGCTACCGGGTGCGGGCCCGGTGTATGCCTCCCGGCTGCTGACGGCAATGGGCACGAGGCGTGAGCGGTGGGAGAGTGCTGATGTACTGCTGCGCTACTCCGGTGTGGCTCCGGTTATCGAGAGAAGCGGCAAGTCAGAATGGATCAGGTGGCGCTATTTCTGCCCGAAGTTCCTGCGGCAATCCTTCGTCGAATATGCTGGCGAAAGCATCAGGCACTCGGTCTGGGCGAAGGCCTACTACCAGGGGTTACGAGCCAAGGGGAAGAGCCATCAAGCGGCAGTCCGTGCGCTCGCTGACAAGTGGATCAGGATCATCTACCGATGCTGGCAGACACGGACGAACTATGACGAGGCGCGCTATATGGAAGTCTTGCGCCACAAGGGTTCGGTGTTGGTGCCGGCGGCGGCAACAGCCGGGGCATGAGCGGATGATTTTGCTTGACACGACCACCTCAGATGGCTTGTTCGGCGATGCCGTCATCTTTAGGATTCACCGCTTCTTACCTTCGCACCAAGTGGCTTTCCATTTAATTGATGCTTGGAAACTCAGTTTCGCCTCGTTAACTTTTTAACCGCCATCACTCTGCCTTCGATTAGAAGATTAAAACCTGTGACTTCTCCTTTTTCATTCTTGACGAAGGTGACTTCGGGATTGCCGGGAACGCTTAAAAAGTATTTCGTTTCCGATTCGGAGAAAAACTCGGCTCGCGGATTGCCGGGCAGTTTTCCATACATTTTGCCGTTTTCGGTTGTAATAGTAAGAATCATGCCCGTCGGAAATTCGTATTGTCCGATGTAAGATTCAAAGATTTGCGGATTGACAGCAACGACCGTTTTTTTCGTCGGTTGAAAATCCGACCAATGATATTCCCGCGCAATGCTTCGCAACATTTCGTCGAACAACATTTCTCCATTGTCCGAGTTTGTCATCACGACTGCGCCTTGTCCGGTGTCGGTGTAGCCAACCATAAAAGCTCGATAACCTGCTGTCGAGCCGCCGTGACTGAAACGCCGATTGCGCCCTGTGCCTTGGACCGTCGGACCCAATCCCCAATTTTCAAGCTGCGGTGTGAGCATTTCGTTCGTCAGCTTCACATCCAAAATTTTGTTTGATTTGCCCTGTAAGGATTTTTGAATTTCAATCGCAAACCGTGCTAAGTCCGAAGCCGTCGTCCACATTCCACCCGCCGCTAAGGTTGGATAAATATTCCAGCCTCCTCTTACCTTTTCGCCATTATCCAAATGCCCGCTCGCAACATCGTATCCAACGCGCGCGCCAACAGTTCGCATTTGGTGCGCATCCGTCCCTTCGCCAACTCCGCCATCACCTTTGGATCAGTGTCACCCGCGCACAGCGCGCCCGTCATCGCACGACCCGAGACACCCAACACATCCGTGGCAACGCTCGCCAACTTG
>JALZJL010000262.1 GCA_030859785.1 Acidobacteriota bacterium | reverse complement strand
ACCGCATCAACTGGAAGGGGCGCATTGTTTACATCATCTTTGACGCTAACGTCGCCACTAATAGCAGCGTGCGTGCAGCGCGGCGTGAGTTAGCGAAAGAGTTGGGACGGCGCGGCGCGCTCGTGCATCCGGTCGATCTACCGCAGATGGAAGGCGTCAACGGCGTTGACGATCTACTGGCGGTCGAAGGGCCAGACTTCGTATTAGCATTGATCGAAGGAGCAAAGCCTGCACAAGTAAAAGTACCGGCGGGCTTTCGCCTTGCGGAAAATGGTGTTTATGCAGTTGATCAGACAGGAGACAAAGAGGATGTCTTTATCTGTTCATCTCTGTCCATCGTGGCCGCAACGCGCAATCAAGACGGTGAAGACTGGGGAAGGCTGCTTGAGTTCAAAGACCCTGACGGCCTGACGCACTCTTGGGCCATGCCGATGAGCTTGCTCTCCGGTGATGGCAACGAGTATCGGTCACGTCTGTTGAGCGAGGGCCTCACCATTGCGCCAAGCCGCAAAGCGCGAGAACTCCTCACAATTTACATCCAAAGCTCTCATCCAGACGAGCGTGTGCGCTGTGTGTCCCGCGTTGGCTGGCACAATGGCGCGTTTGTGCTACCCGATGAGACCTTCAGCCCAACAGGAATGGAGCAGATTCTCTTTCAAACGGTATCAGAACCCAATCATCGGTTACGTGTGGCAGGCACTCTTCAAGATTGGCAAGAGCACATCTCGCGCTGTTGCGTTGGCAATTCACGCCTCGCGTTCGCTGTGTCCTGTGCCTTCGCTGGCCCACTGCTGCCCCTGACGGGAGAGGGCGGTGGCGGGTTTCATTATCGTGGGGCTTCGAGCATCGGCAAGACGACAGCGCAACTGGTCGCAGGTTCTGTCTGGGGCGGAGATAAAAGCAAAGGTTATTTGCAAAGTTGGCGAGCTACGATCAATGGCCTAGAGTCCGTTTCTGAGCTGCACAATCATGGCCTGCTGTGCCTCGATGAGATCGGACAGTGCGATCCGCGCGAGGTCGGCGAAGTCGCCTACATGCTCGCCAATGGGATCGGCAAAGCGCGCATGTCGCGCGGACTAACATCAAGACGGCGGTTCGAGTGGGATTTGATCTTTCTTTCCTCCGGTGAAAGGGGCTTGAGCGATCTCGCAGAGTCTACCGGGAAGCGCATCCGAGGCGGTCAAGCAGTGCGGATGTGCGACCTTGAGGTGGATGCAGGTGCAGGATTAGGTGGATTCGAAACGCTGCATGGCTTTGCTTCGGCCTCTGATCTTGCAAGACATTTGGGCGCGATGAGCAAACAGTTCTACGGAGCGCCTATCCGCGCCTACCTTGCAGAACTCACGAATTATCAGGAAGCGATAGTTGTCGCAGCACGTAATCTGCGTCGCACCTTCCTCGCTGAGCACGTACCCGATGATGCCTCTAGCGAAGTCTCTCGCGCAGCGTCACGCTTCGCGCTGGTTGCGGCAGCGGGCGAATCGGCGAGCGAAATTACGGGCTGGCGATCCGGTGAAGCGTTGGGCGCAGCGGCGAAGATGTTCCAGGTCTGGCTTGACGGGCGCGGCACGAAAGGCAGTAGCGATGTTGAAGCCGCCATCAAGCAAGTCAGGGGTTTTCTCGAAGCACACGGTTCCAGCCGTTTCCAGTCCGTCGAAGATGATTTTGGCAGAGTAAACAACCGCGTTGGGTTCAAGCGCACTAACTCACAGGAACAGACCGAATACCTGATTCTCCCTGAATCCTTCCGCAAAGAGATTTGTGCAAGCTATGACGCTCGGACAGTAGCCAAGACATTGGCAGACCGTGGTTATCTTCGACGAGGCGACGGTAAGAATTTGATGTGTCGTGAAACGCTGCCGGAGATTGGGCGCACCCGCGTTTACGTGCTGCTCTCGACGTTGTTGAATGCGGAGGTGACGTAACGATGGTCGGACGGGTCGGACAAGTCGGACTGAATCAATCTAGCCCTGCTTTCAGTGGACTTCAAAGAGCTTTGATGCCGTCCGACCTTTATTGCCACAGTCGGACGGGTCGGACGGAGCAGAGCCACTGTGCCACAAACGTCCGATGTGTCCGACCGACATAAAAGTAGTCGGACAGATAAAGATGGACAATTCAACGTGTAAATCAAGCTGTTTAGTGGAGTGTCCGACTTATCCGACCTGTCCGACCTGTCAACAAATAATTTTGTAGGTGTGATGAGATGAAAGCATTTTTGAAAGAGTGGGTGGGCATAGCAGAGTTGCCCCAAAAGGATGAGGTAAAACTTCCGCCTCCTCCTAGCGACATCTTACCGGACGAAATCTACATTCCGTCAGACTGTCCGAATGATATTGACAGCATACGGGCCTGTATCGATGCGCAATGCGTCGGGAGGGAGGGCATGCAATGAGTACAAATTTGCGATTTGCTTCCGCGTCGAAGCAACCTCATTTCCTTACTGTACGCGAGGTGGCTGATTTGCTGCGTCGCAAGCGGCGCACCATTTATGAAATGGTAGCGCGCGACCAAATCCCTTATCGCAAGGTAGGTGGCATGTTGCTATTTGATCTTGATGAGGTTGTAGCTTGGACGAAGAATGCAAGAAATAAATGACTTACCTGTCCGCTGCTGCTACCATGCGCGCCATTCTCCGAGTGGCTGCAACCTAAAGGAGAACCAATGTCAGTTCATCTAAGAGGAAGTTGCAAACTGAAACACCGGCACAGCGGTAAATGCATGCATTACCACTACTACTTTCGATTAAACGGCATGCGTTACAGAGGAGCGATCCCTGAGGCGTACACCAAATGGCAAGCGGAACAAGCAGAAATTAAAATCAAGCATGAGGTCTTTGAGGGGCGCTACGGGAAAGCTGAAACAGGTACTGAGGAACTTGCTGACTTTATCGAGAAGGTTTTTCTGCCCTGGTCAAAAACTAACAAGCGGTCATGGCAGAACGACCACTATAACGCGCCCACTTTGATTGATTATTTCGGGAGCAAAACCTTTCGGGAGGTTTCGCCGATGCTGATAGAAAAGTTCAAAAGTGAGCGCATAAAGACCATCACGAAAAGGGGGACCGTGCGCGCTCCAGCTTCGGTCAATCGAGAGTTGGAAATGCTCAGCCGTGTTTTTAGTCTGGCCATTGACTACAAAAAGACAGACTCTAATCCATGCACAAAGGTCAGGAAGTTTCGATTGCAGAACCAACGTTACCGTTACCTACTGCCAGAGGAGGAACCGATGCTCATGTCAAAACTCACGGGGCCGCGTGCTCATTTGAAAGACATGGTCACGGTAGCCCTAGGGACAGGTTTGCGGAAGCAGGAGCAATTAAGCCTCCGCCGTGATCAAGTGGACTTGTCACGAAATCTGATCACCATTGCAAAGTCTAAAAGTAGTAGAGGTCGTGACATTCCTATGAACTTGGAAGTCAGAGCCGTGTTGTTAAATTTGTGTAAGGGCAAAGCACCGGACGGCTTCGTCTTCGTCAATCCAGTAACTAACACGCGCGTTAAAGACATCAAGCGAGCGTTTTCAAAGGCGTGCGAACTCGCCGAAATTGAAGGTCTTGTGTGGCACGATCTGCGCGCCACCTTCGGCACGCGATTAGGTGAAGCCGGTTATGAGGCCTTCACCATCGCCTCACTGATGGGACACTCTGACATTCAGATGACTGCCCGGTATGTGAGGGCAACCGACCCGAACAAACGGGCAGCGGTAGATGCTGCAAGACTCTCATCAACAAGTAATGTCCACAAATTGGCCACAAACGAGAAACGGCAGCCATTGCTGACTGCCGTAAACTCTTGATATAAATGGTCGGGGCGAGAGGATTCGAACCTCCGACCTCACGGTCCCGAACCGTGCGCTCTACCAGGCTGAGCCACGCCCCGACTAATCAAACCACGCGAGTCATTCTAGGTGCAGGGCCGGCACATGTCAAACAGACACATCGCCGGCGCGAGCGGCGAGCGATTTTTTTTCGCGCCGCGCTTTGATGAACTCGACGACCATCGGCACCAGCGACAACGCGATGACGATGATGACCACCCACTCGATGTGCTCGTCGAGGTTAATCCCGAACCTCGTCTGTAACACGCTGCCGAGGAAGTAGCCACCGAGAATCATGCTGAAGACCCACAACAAACCACCCACCACGTTAAAGACGACGAACTGACGGTAAGGCATCTGCGCCGCACCGGCGACAATCGGCGCGAACGTCCGCACGATGGGCACAAAACGCGCGATGATGATTGTCTTGCCGCCATACTTTTCATAAAACGCATGCGCCTTCTGTAAGTGGCTGGGGCGGAACAGCAGAGACTTTTGTCGAGTGAACAGGCGTGGGCCGAGCTTCGCACCTGAATAATATCCGACCGCGTCGCCGACCACCGCCGCGACGAACAGCAGGCCGAGCAACACGAAGACATTTAGATCACCGCGCGCTGCGAAAATCCCGGCGACGACGAGCAACGAATCACCCGGCAGGAAAAACCCCATCGCCAATCCTGTCTCAGCGAAGACGACAAGGAACAGCACTAAGTACCCCGCCTTCGCAATCGCACTCGGATCAAGATACTGCTTGAGTTGATGATAGAGTTCGTAGAAAATTTCCATTGAGATATGACCAAAGGTTTGCAGTTCGGAGTTTGACGGGTGCGTGTTTTTAAGACCGTTTGCGCTACTGTTCGTTGGGCCAGCCGTAGCGACCGATCAGCGGGACGAAGGCGCACGCTCCGTGGTCTTCGTGCTCGAAACCTTGCCCGGTTCTGAAAACGCGCACCAGGCGCTGCGCTTCACGCACCGCGCCGACCGGCAGCGCCAATTTGCCACCGATCTTTAACTGCGCCGTCAACGGTTCGGGCACTTCCGGGCCGCCCGCCGCCACCAATATGCCGTCATACGGCGCATGTGCGCTCCACCCAAGCGTCCCGTCAAAACATTTCACAGTGGCATTGTGGATATTCAGACGGCGGATGCGCGCCTGCGCCTCGCGTGCCAAGTCACCGATGCGCTCGATGGAGTAGACTTGCGCGGCGACGCGCGACAAAACAGCCGTCTGGTAACCCGACCCGGCGCCGATCTCCAGCACGCGGCTCCGGTCGTTCAGTTCGAGCAGTTCCGTCATCCGCGCGACGATGTATGGCTGCGAGATGGTCTGGTTGGCGTCAATCGGCAGCGCGTGATCGCCGTAAGCGCGACTCTGCAACGCGTCGGGCACGAACAAATGGCGCGGCACTTCGCGCATCGCATCGAGGACGCGGACATCGCGGATGCCGTAGTGGTCGCGCAGGCGTTCGACCATTCGTTCACGTGGGAGACGGAATCCGGACATCTGCGCGGCGGGAAAGTGTGTGGTCGAGGAACTCAAAGAAAAATCTTCTCTCAATCGTTAACATGGTCGGGCTTGGGTTGCATCGCACGGGGGCAACTTTCAAATTCCAGTCAACACCTCTTCGGTGTGGAGGGAGTTCCAACCTTCGAGCGCCGACAACGCGCGATGATTGGTCATGTCGCTGCGCATCGGCGTGACAGATATGAACCCCTCGTCGACAGCGTAATAATCCGTGCCTTCCTCGCGCGCGGAATGTTGCACTTCCTCGCCGATCCAGTAATAGGCTTTGCCGCGCGGGTCGGTGTGTTCGGTAATAATCGGGCGCGCGTTCTTAATACCCTGCCGCGTCACGCGCACACCTTTAGTCACGCTGCCTGGGATGTTGATGTTGAGCAGAGTCCCTTCCGGCAAGCCCTCCGCGATAGCCTTTTGCACCGCCACGATGGCGAAGCGCGCCGCTTCTGTGAAGTCGAAATGCTCGCGCGCGACGAGGCTGAAGGCGAGTCCGGGGACGCCGAGAATCGTCGCTTCGAGCGCGCCCGCCACCGTTCCCGAATAGCTGGCGTCGTCGCCGAGGTTGCCACCGTGGTTGATGCCGGAGACGCAGATGTGCGGGCGGTGTTCGCCGGTCAGAATCTTGTTGAGGGCGAGCGTCACGCAGTCTGTGGGCGTGCCGTCGATTGACCAGTGGCGGTCGTCAATGTGCCGGATGCGAAGCGGGCGCGACAGCGTCAGGCTGTGCGAAGCCCCGCTCATCTCCGACGCGGGGGCGACCGTGTAGACATCGCCGACCTCTCTGAGCGCCTCTTCGAGCTTGATGATTCCGTCCGAATGAATACCGTCGTCGTTGGTTAGAAGGATACGAGTCATAGGAAAAACCGGTGTTCATTACACCCTAAAGCACTGAATTATTCAAGCGAGGGAAATCCGCAATCAGCGCCCAATCGATTCCCGGCGCTTCATCTCTGTATGACAGAAGCCCCGCGACGTGCGTGACGTTGCGCGGGGCTTTTGTGTCAAAGCGGATCAACTAAAATTTCAGACCGACGCTGATGTTGCTTTTTCTTTGTTTCGCGTCAGGCCCTTGATCTGCACGGGCTTGTCAGCCCCGCCTTTGGTGTCCAGCTTTTTGTTCAGCACCAAATCCTGATACAGCTTGCGCATCATCAACGCCTCTTCAGCCGCCGTCTTCGGCCCAGCCATCTCCGGCCGGTTCGGGCGCGCGAGGTCGGTTTCGTTCAGCCGTCCGGCGAACTGGAAGTCCCCAAGATCAACGTTCTTACCTTTCGCGAAGATCTCGTGGCGACCGTACTCTTTGTACCACTTCGCCACGGTCGCGTTCTGGTGCATCTGCTCGATGATGTTGCGCCAGCCGATGCCTGTGTTGTATGCGCAAAAGGAAATCTCACCTTCCTGTGTGCCGTACGGAATGATGCACATCTCTGTGCGGCGGAAGTCGTAGTTGAATAAATCCTGGAACCACATGCCGGCGATAAAGAGGAAGTTCCAGCGGTCGGCGCGACGTGCCTCGATGTCTTCTTTGCTACGCTGGCCGTCGACGCGACCGTAGGACTTGCCGGTCAAACCAAATGATTTATCGAACTTCTTGAACAACTCGTAGAGCGTAAACTGCGAAGGCGATTTGTACGGATTGTAATGCTTCAGCAACGCGAGGCCCATCATCATATTCGACTTCCACTTGCTGCGGCCCGCGTCCGTAATCTTCTGCATATCCTTGACGAGTCCCGGAATATTCAGGAACTCCGGCACGGGGCGCATCTCCTTCGTTTCTTTGTCGATCATCACCGCTGTGCCGACGCCGCAATTCGGGTGACAACCGCAGGAGACCTGTCCCCATTCGGCGTCTGGGCCGTGCGAAAGGTCTGCAAAGTCGGCGAACGCGCCCATCAAGCTGAGCGGGAACCAATCCCGCGTCGGCTCGGTGATGCCGACCTGGGATTTCACATCCAGCGCCAGGTGCGACAGAGTGTAACGCTGCGCCATCCGTCGTTCGTCCGTAATCTCTTCGTCGCGCCCGGTGAATGACACGGGTTGAAACGAAATGAATGCGATCTTCTTCGGATTTTCGAGCGCGAAGCGGATGACCGAGCCGACCTGATCGTTGTTGATGTTGTTGACGAGCGTTGTGACCAGCACGATCTCGACGCCCGCTTCGTGCAGATTATCAATCGCGCGCAATTTCACGTCGAACAGATTGCCGACCTGACGGTGCGAGTTCGCGTCGTTGCCGATGCCGTCGAACTGTAGGTATGCATAACGCAGGCCCGCCTCAGCGGACTCGCGGCAGAACTGTTTGCTCTTCGCAAACTCGATGCCGTTGGTCGCACACTGCACCGAGTTGTAACCGACCTTGCGCGAATAGCGGATCGAGTCAAGGAAGTATGGCGAGATGGTCGGCTCGCCGCCGGAGAACTGTACGGACATCTGGCGGCGCGGCTTGATCGAGATGGCTTTGTCGAGAATGTCTTTGATTTCATCGAAGCCCAACTCGTGGACGAACCCGACCTGATTGGCGTCCATAAAGCACGGGTCGCACATCATGTTGCAGCGATTTGTCAGGTCGATGGTTAGCACCGAGCCGCGGCCATACTTGATTGTGCTCGAACCGTGGTTGTGCAGCTTCTCGTCGTTGTGCGCCTGGATGTCGCGGCCCGGAAACATGCTTTCGATGTGCTTCAGGAACGTCGAGTCAATCGCCATGATGTCTTCGAAGTGGCCGTGAGTCGGACAATCTTTAATCATCCAGATTTGGCCGTTACGTTCGATGATCTGCGCTTTAATCTCGCCGACCTTCTCGTTAATCAGGATGGACGGGTCGATGACCTCGGCTTTCAGGATTTTCTCGCGCGCTTCGATCACGCATTTCGGGCAGAGCGAGTCAGTGGTGCGCGGGTAGCCGAGGGGCGGCTTCGACTTCTGCCATGATTTCAGAAGCGGTTTGTCCGACCACTTCGGGATGAATGATTCGTTAGGTCTGAACTGGTTGAAGAGCTGAATCGTATTGAACAGCCCGCCGGCGGCGGCGGTTAAGCCCCTCTCGACATGTTTGATGGGTTTCATTTTATTATCCTTGATTAAGAATCTGGTTAGCAGTGTGAATCACTAAAGGCACAATTAATTTCAGCCTCAACACTTTTCCGGCACCGGCGGCAACACACGACGTCGCGAGTAGAGCGTCTCTTTACGGACACGTCCCATGATGCGTCTGAATCTTGCCGAGGGCGACGTTGGCGGAGAGCAACGAACTTGAACGACCATCCGGTCGAATGCGGTTGCACCATGAATGTCGTGACATTACGCATCAAAAGCGCGGAACGCAAGCATCGCCGAATGGAATAAGTGCGGCGAGACCAACTTTGTCTTAACAGTTGCTCGCCGCCGTCCCGTCTGTTCTTTTTCCTGTGGATGTTGCCTCTCTGATGAAAAGCAGTCTTGTGATTTGACCTAGCAACATTCATGCCAATATCTAGACTTCAGCTTAAGTAAACGAATAATGAGACTTAGGCGGGACTCGTAAACTTTTAAAGCTGTCGCTAAGACGTGACCACGTGTCAAAGGAACCCAGAACCGGTGGCGGCCTAAATCGTGGCGCATAAAGACACGCAAAGTTAGACGCGCCCTAACATACGTGCCAAATATGACCCGCACGAAGAAGAGTGATGCCGCGCTTAACGCTGCGAAGATTCTTTGATAATGCGTAGCACCTCGTCACTGATAATACCGTTGGTCGAGATGGCGTTACCGCCGCGAATCGTCCGCTCGCCGTTCCAGTCGGTGAACGTGCCGCCCGCTTCTTCGAGCACGGGCAAAAGCGCCGCGCAGTCCCACACATTCATCACCGGATCGAGCATCACGTCGGCACGACCGGTGGCGACCAGGATGTGACCGTAACAATCTCCCCACGTGCGGCGCGCCCCCGCCCGTCGCCCTAACTCCACCGCGGCATCGCCAAATCCATAACGCTCGCACGTGCCGAAGTCGGTCGCGAGCAGCAGCGATTCTTCAAGCGTCGCCGTTCGTGAAACAGACGTGCGTTCACCGTTCCAGAAACATCCCGCGCCGCGCGCCGCATAGATCATGTCGCCGGTCGCCGGAATGTTGACCACGCCGAGCGCCGGCTCACCCTCGACCTCCAATCCGATGAGCACACCATAGAATGGCACGCCGTGAACGAAGGAATATGTGCCGTCAATCGGATCGATGATCCAGCGCCGCCCGGACGTGCCGGCGCGGTCACCCTCTTCTTCGCCGAGGATGGCGTCGTCGGGGAATGCTTCCTCCAGCGATTGGCGTAGGAATCTCTCCGCCTCGCGGTCGGCGACGGTCACGAACGAGCCGTCGGCTTTGCGATCAGGCTTCACACCCTCGCGAAAATAACGCAGCGTGATATCGCCCGCGCCGCGCGCCAGTTCAACCGCGAAATCGAGAAGCCACGTCTGGTCGCGCTGTTCGTCAATCATCCCTCTGATCCCTTTCCGCCACGCCGCGCCAACTCAACGCCCACTTGTTCGAGGCTGACCCCGCGTTCCACCATCAACACCAGAACATGATAGAGCAGGTCAGAGATTTCCGACGTGAGCGCGTGGGCGTTATCGTTCTTGGCGGCGATGATGGTTTCCGCCGACTCCTCACCGACTTTTTTGAGAATCTTGTCCAGCCCTTCGCGGAAGAGATAGGTCGTGTAAGAACCGTCCGGCATCTCTCGCCGCCGCGTTTCGATTAACTGATATAACTCGGTCAGCAAGGCACCGAGGTCGCGCACACCGTTGCTCTGATGAGCGTCTTTGACAGTCGTGACACTTTCGTCGGTGATGTCATCTGACTCGTTTGCGGTTTCGGAGTGGAAGCACGAACGCGCCCCGGTGTGACAGGCCGGCCCGGCTGGTTCGACGAGCGCGACTATCGCATCGCCGTCACAATCGAGCCGCACCTCGACGACGCGCTGCGTGTTGCCGGAGGTCGCGCCCTTGTGCCACAACTCCGAACGCGAACGCGACCAGAACCAAGTCTCTCCGTCTTCGAGCGTGCGCTCTAAGCTCTCCGCGTTCATGTACGCGAGCGTCAACACTTCGCGCGTGCGAGCGTCCTGCACCACCGCCGGGACCAGCCCCGCCTCGTCAAACCTGACCTCGCCGATTACTGTCTTCATCGCACCACCACTCCCCGCGTGCGCAGGTAATTTTTAACCTCGCCGATTTTGTACTCGCCGAAATGAAAGAGCGATGCCGCCAGCACCGCGCTCGCGCCTCCTTCGGTCAGCGCTTCGTAAAAATGTTCGAGATTCCCTGCCCCGCCCGACGCAATGACCGGGATGCGCACCGCATCAGTGACGGCGCGGGTCAGCGCCACGTCGTAGCCGTCGCGCGTTCCGTCCGCGTCCATGCTCGTCAAAAGAATCTCGCCCGCGCCAAATCGTTCGGCGCGCACCGCCCACTCGACCGCGTCCCATTCGACGCTCCGTCGGCCACCGTGCGTGAAGACTTGCCAGCCCTGCCCGGCGTCAGCGGGATTTCGGCGACGGGCGTCGATGGCGACGACGATGCACTGACTGCCGAACATCTCCGCTCCGGCGGTAATCAGTTCGGGCCGCTCAACTGCCGCCGTGTTCAGAGAGACTTTGTCCGCGCCCGCGCGTACCACCGAGCGGATGTCTTCGACCGAATTCAGTCCACCGCCGACGGTCAATGGAATGAACACTTGATCGGCGACGCGCCGTACCAGCTCGGCGACGATGGCGCGCTTGTCCGCTGAGGCTGTGATGTCGAGGAACGTTAATTCGTCGGCGCGCTCGGCGTCGTACTTCTTTCCCTGCTCGACGGGATCGCCCGCGTCGACGAGCGATAGAAAGCGGATGCCTTTGACGACGCGGCCACGGTCAACGTCGAGGCACGGGATGATGCGTTTTGCCAGCATGTGTTTTCGCAATTGAACTTGTGAGGATTGAAACCAAAACAACCTCATCTGCATTTCACCGCCGAGGACGCCGAGCATACCCTAGCTGTTTATCTGATTGAAGATGCTGTCTTAGATTGCTCCGCGCCCTCTCGCGTCCTCAGCGGTGAAATGATTTTGCTTTCAGTCCTTAGTACACCGTAATTTAAGTTTTGCGATATTTAATATTCTCTGCATGAACCTGCTCGTAATGCCGATTGAGTTTCGTTCTTGCTGACTCGATGGAGAATTGCCAAGTGATCTGGATGGCTTTTTCT
>JALZJL010000112.1 GCA_030859785.1 Acidobacteriota bacterium | reverse complement strand
TCTTTGCAGCGGTTCGCAATCTCGTTCAGCACCGCGTCGTCGTATTCGAACTCCGCGCCGTGATTCTCTTTCAATCGTCGCCGGATGCGACCGAGTTGCAGCTTGATGATCTGGCGCATTACCTCGTCGGTGATCGGGTAGTAGGGCACGACGACCATGCGGCCCAACAGCGCCGGCTTGAAGACCTTAATCAGTTCGGGCCTGATCGCGTCGACGAGTCCCTCCGGTTCGGGCTTCGTGTCGGGGTCGGCGCACAACTTCATCATCGTGTCGGTCGCGGTGTTGCTGGTCAGCAGGATGACGGTATTCTTGAAGTCAATCTCGCGCCCCTCGCCGTCTTCGAGCATGCCTTTGTCGAAGACTTGATAGAACAACTCCATCACGTCGGGGTGGGCCTTCTCAACTTCATCGAGCAGCACGACCGAGTAGGGCTTGCGCCGCACCGCTTCAGTCAGCACGCCGCCTTCGCCATAACCGACGTAACCCGGCGGCGACCCTTTCAGAGACGAGACCGTGTGCGCTTCCTGATACTCGCTCATGTTGATCGTCACCAGATTGCGCTCGCCGCCGTAGAGCGTGTCGGCGAGTGTCAGCGCCGTCTCGGTCTTGCCAACACCCGACGGGCCGACAAGCAGAAAGACACCGACAGGTCGGCGCGGGTCGGTGAGGTTGGCGCGCGCCGTGCGGATGCGTTGCGCGATGGCATCGAGCGCGTGCGCCTGGCCGATGACGCGCTGCTCCAGCCGATCCTTCAGCGAGAGCACGACGTTGATCTCATTGGTCAACATCTTGCCGACCGGAATCCCCGTCCATCCGGAGATGACTTCCGCGATGGTCTGTGAATTGACGCACACCTGCATCAGCGGCGTCTCGCCCTGAATCACTGTCAACTCGTCATTCAGTTGGGCGAGTTGCGCGCGCAATTCGTCGACGTTGATTGGGTTGACCGCCGGCGTTGGCGAGGCCGTGGGTGACACGCCGGTCGTTGGAGTTGTTGCTGCCGCCGTCGCCTGTGACACGCCGGCGCCGGCCACCGCCAACGCGGGCTGTCCGGCCATCGTTGCCGCCGTCGCGCCGCCGTTGCTGCCGCTCGCGGCTGCCGCTGCCGCGCTGTTGCGCATCGCGTGCTCTTCGAGTTGCGTGCGAATGTCACGGACGCGGCTAATCATCTCGCGCTCAAGGTCCCACTGCTTTTGTAGTATCGCGAGACGTTCCTGCTCGGTCGTGCGAATCGCTTGCAGTTCTTCGAGCCGCGCGTTGTGGTCGACGCCGGTGACGCTCTCGCGTTCGAGTGCTCTGATCTCGATTATGCTCTGATCGATGCGGCGTTGCGCGTCTTCGACCGCTGGCGGCGTCGCGGCCTGTCCCATCGCAACCTTCGCGCAGGCCGTGTCAAGTACGCTCACCGATTTGTCGGGCAACTGCCGACCCGTAATGTAGCGATGCGAAAGTTTGACAGAGTCTTCGACGGCCTCTTCGAGAATACGCACCTTGTGATGATTCTCAAGCGCTTCGATTAACCCGCGCATCATGATGATCGCCTGATCTTCAGTCGGCTCTTCGACCTTCACGACCTGAAAGCGGCGCGCGAGTGCGGCATCCTTCTCGAAATACTTTTTGTACTCCGCCCAGGTGGTCGCCGCGATGGTGCGCAGTTCGCCGCGCGCCAGTGCGGGCTTCAACAGATTCGCGGCGTCATTCTGGCCGGCCTGCCCGCCCGCGCCGATCATCGTGTGCGCTTCGTCGATGAACAACACAATCGGTTGCGACGACGCCTTCACTTCATCAATCACTGACTTCAGACGATTCTCGAACTCGCCCTTGATGCCGGCACCCGCTTGCAGCAGGCCGAGGTCGAGCGTGCGCACCGCGACATTCTTCAACAGCGTCGGCACATCGCCCTCGGCAATGCGGAGCGCAAAGCCTTCGACGACCGCCGTTTTGCCGACGCCTGCCTCACCGGTCAGGATTGGATTGTTCTGGCGGCGTCGTGTCAGGATGTCGATCAACTGGCGAATCTCAAAGTCACGTCCCAAGACCGGATCGATGCTGCCGCTCCGGGCCTTCGCCGTCAAATCGACGGTGTACTGATCGAGTGCCTTGGTCCCCTTCGCTCCGGGCATCGGCGCGTCGCCGCCGCTCGCTATCGCCCCATCGCTCCCTGCCGCCGCGCCTTGTGACGCGTAGCCCGCCGCCTCACGGTCTTCGCTCGACCCGGCGGTGATGTCGGAAAGATTCTTCTTCAGCGATTCGAGCGAGATGTTGTTGAACTCTTTCGAGATTTCGCGTGCGAGTCGTGCCGTGTCGTCGTTCGACAGCAGTGCGAGGATAAGGTGACCGGAACGAACCTTGTGCGCGCCATAATCAATCGAGGCCAGCAGCCACGCTTCCTGAACCAGGCGCGGCAGGCGCGGTGCCAGTGCCGGCGTGCGCGCGTTACCCGTCTTCAAGCGGTCGAGGGCGCGCGTTACATCCATCGACATGCGCCCGGCGTTGATTTCGTAGTGACGCATGATGCGACCAAGGTCAGCGTCCGGGGCTTCGAGAAGTTTAAGCAACAGATGCTCGATGTCGACATCGTAGTTGGTGCGCGACAGACAGAGGCCAGCCGCCGCTTCGAGCGCGTTGCGGCAGGTGTCGTTCAGTCTGCCAATCAAAGACTTAAGATTCACGTTCATCGCATCATCCCTTCCGTCGATAAAAGATGTGGGTCGTTCGGCAACCGTCGCTGGTTCATTAACTGACGCCGGTGTGTCTTCTGGTTCTCAATCGTCGAAGGCCGCGCGCCGAGGTTCCATTAAGGGCCGACCGACAGCACCACCTGCGAATCGTCCACGGCAAACTCTCTGGTCTTCAGCCATGTCGTCCAGCCGAGCATCGGCGGCGCCGCTATCACACTATCCACGCGCGATGTCAGACGGCACTCCGGCACCTCGCCGGCCTTCAGCACAAGCTGTACATCGAAGTCGAATTCCGTTCCGGCCAGGAAGCGCGCCAAACTGGTCGCCGGGCGAAAGTCCGCGCCCGCAGGCAGTAGCGCCGTAAATTTTTTAAGCGTCAGCGGCCCGAAGATGACGCGGAACTTCGATTGATCGTCCCACACGCGCGTGCCGACGACGGTGCTGATGCCGAGTTGACTGTTCGCCGCGCCCAACCGGCAGATGCTGTCCGCTTCAATTGTCAGCCACTGTCCGGCGAACTGCTGGAGACGAGCGGGCGCGTTAAAATGGTCGCCGAGAATCGCTTCGATGGCCGCCGCCGAATGTGGCCGTTGCGCGATCAATCCGCCGTAGAGCAGCAATCCTTCATCGGCCAAGCCGAGCCTTCCGCGCAGGCCGCGTGTACCCATCCCGACGATGTCGAACAGATACTCGGTAAAGCGATCCTGCTCGCGCCGTTCATAAGCGATGGGGAAGCGATACTTCTCCCACGCGCGATAGAAGAGCGAGATCATCCGGTGATTGAAGATGTCAAGGAACTGCCAGAGAGCCGTGTCCTTGTAGCGCGCACGCTCCGCGACCAACTCGGTGTAATGCGTCGGCAGTACACCGAGCGGACCGATCAGACCCATGAACGCGACCATCATTTCCGGCGGCGGCGATAATGTGTCATTGCCTGCCCCGCCATCCGCCGCGTCACCTGTTTCGCCTCTCGTCGCGCTCTTCGCTTCGCTGCCGGGCCGTGTCAGTTGATGAATCTCGCTCGCCGGAAAGTCGAGTGTAGGGCGCGTGCGGAAGCGCACGACTTCGCGCGACGGCATGGAGTTATCGCGCCCGACGGGTTGCCGCTCTGGGTATGTCCGTTCGAGCAGGCGCACCGCCTGGAAGAATCGGAAGCGGTACGCTTCGTCAAACAAAACGCGCGCTAAAGGAGATTCTGTTCGCCCGCCCTCGGCTGCCATCGCTTTAACGCTCCTTCGCGTTGCTTGACCGTCGCCACGAGTTGGTTGAATGAATTGAGCGACACGTACAGCCCCAGAAATCTCTCCAGCACCGACGCGAAAAGATAGATGCCGCCGCCGACATAACGCTCTTCGTCAAACTCAATTGTCGTTTCGATGCCGCGCACGAAACCGCTGCCGATCCGCGAGCCGGTCTGCCGGACGACGCGGCGGCTGGTCACGCGGTTGATGCCGGCGATCTGTTGGCGCGTCGCCGCCGAATTGGTGAAATCATAGAGCAACAGAATCTCGCGGAGTGCGTCGCCAGCATCGCCCGCCGTCGTGTCGCCCTCGACAATTGAGAGGTGGTTGAGCGAGAGATGAGAGATCAGTCGCCACTGAGCGGCGCGCCGGAGCGGCGGTCGGACGGTGGCGGTCGGCTTTTTCAAACAGCGGACGCGCGCCAGCGGCCCCGTCCCTTCGACTTCGAAATCCCCCTCAGAGCCGCCGAACGGGAGCTTGCCGGGTAAGTCGCGGTTGGTCGCAGTGGTATGGAGCGTGATGGTTTCGACCGCCGGGACGTGCGGATTGAAGCCGAGGTCGACGAGCGATAGATAGACCTCAGTGCCGGAATCTTCCTCGCGCTGCGACGTGCGGCGCGAGGCGTACCAGAAGGTGTGTGCTTCGTCGCGGTCGCCCGCGTGCTTGATGGAATAGAAGGGTTGAAACTGGCGCGACTGTTTAAGGTATGGGTCGGTGGTCGTGACCGCGTCAATCGAATAGACCTCGGTCGATGCCTGGCGATGCACGTCAGCGATCACGCGATACTCGTTCTGCTCGCCGGTCAATTGAATCGGCTCGGCGATTTTCGAAAACAGATTGATGATCGGCGCACATCCGAGTTGGAACGCCTTCGCGTCGAGCGGCGCACGTAGCGGCGCGACATCGCGCAGATAGATCAGAATATCGAACCGGCTGCCGAAACAACCGGCCCGCGCGGCCTGGTCGAGTCCCGTCACATCGAAGAACAGAAACTTTTCGGGGAAGGTGAAGTATTCCGTCAACAGACGATAACCGCTGAACGACCGCGCCGTCGAAGGCAGCATCCCCTCTTCGGAATCGAAGCCGACGGTCCTCAGGCACGACGCCGGCAGCATGATTGATGCCGGCGCGGCGCCGCCCTTCGCCGGCTTGCGCTCGCCCGTGCCGTGCGGGCGAATTTCGACGCGCGTCGCGTTGTTGAAGATCATTTCGTAAAGCGAGTAGACAGTCTGCGGCTCGCCATTCAGATAGAACCGGAGGTGGTCGATGGGGCGCGCCGTTTTTTCGTCTTCGCCCGACTTGAGGTCGGAGAGGGTCGTGTTGTTCAGGCAGAGCAGGCCGAGCTTGATGACGGCCTCCGACCACTTGCCGCGCGTGTCAACCGGGTCGAGCGATTCGAGCGACGCCGTAGCGACCTCGACCGGCCACAGCATCGCCGGGTAACACGTGCGGAAGCGGCACGGCGTTCCCTGAATCGGCCTTGAGTAGAGCGTCGTCCCGCGCTCAATCGCGTAGCCGGTGGTCAGCGCGCCCTGCGCGGTATCAAGCGCGAACTGCACAATCGACATCGATGGGATCGGTGCCAGATAGTGAGGATAAAGGACGTTCAGAAACGACTCGGTAACTTCGGGAAACTCGTCGTCGATCTTCAGATGAATGCGACCGGCGAGGAACGCAAACGCCTCAATCATCCGCTCGACGTGCGGGTCTTCGCACTTGTCGCTTTCGATCTGAAGGCGCGCGGCGATCTTCGGATACTTCTGCGCGAACTCCGCCCCCATGTGGCGCATAAACGCCAACTCGCGCTCGTAGTAACCCAGGAGTCCATCGCGCATAAATTTAGTGCTGAGTGCTGAGTACTGAGTACTGAGTAGTAAGCAAATCAACTTCTACTCAGTACTCAGCACTCGTCATTCCCCTTGGACTTTGTATTCACCATTGATGAGTTGCAGCACGGTGTCGAAGACAACCGGCTCCGGCGACGGTTCGACCAACAGGTTCGCGTCGATGCGAAAGCGTAGCGCACGCTCCGTATCGCGCGCCGGTTCGAGCGTGACCGAAACATCCTTCAGGCGCGGCTCGAATGTCGTCACCATTAATTCGAGCGCGCGCCGCATCCGGTGCTGATCCGCCGACGAGCGCACACTGGCCGAAGAGTAGTCCGGCAACCCGTAGGCCGCCAGTGAGACGCTCAGTTCTTTTAACTCCGGCGGAATGCCGCCGACGATTTGGCGCGTGTTCAGCAGAAACTCAAGATCACGCCGCACCGCTTGCTTCAGTTGCCGCAAGCTCTTGCCGCGCGATGATGGCGCTTCGCGCGTGACCTCCGGCTCGTAGTCGAGCAAGCGGTCGAGTACCGATTGAGTAATGCGAACTTCGTTGTCCGTGCGGGCCATCTCGTGTTGATTACGATTCAGGAGGAAGTGTCGACAGATTAGGATTCGCTCGCGCCTGCCGTGTGACAGGCGCGAGCGATGCGGGCGTTCCCTCGGTTCCGTTCGACGGAACGCCGACGCGACAGCGTGAGCGGGCAAGAACTGCTGGGGGACACGCGGCGCGTATGACGTGGCGTTTAGGACTTCGCGTTGGTCGTTAAATTCCAACTGCCCGGAACGCTGCCCGATCCCTTGCCGCCGGCGACCTTGGTCGGGACGTACTTCCATTCGACTTTGCCGTAGGTCAAAGCCAGTGACTCAGCCGGGATGTCGCTGCCGTTACTGCCGCCGATGCTGTAATTGGTAAGCATCACATCGGTGAAAATGTATTCCTGGAAAAGCTCTTTCGATTCGCCGGCGCGGTGCAGTTGAACCGTTGCCTTCGTGTAATGTTTGCCGCTCGCGCAGTCCTGCGCCAGAATCGACGAAGCCTTATCCAAATACTTCGAGGCCGAAAAGTTTTGGAAATCGGCGCGTGACGCCGAGAGTGAACCTTGTGAGCTGACCGAGCCTGAGACGGCTTGAGAGATGCCCCAGGAAAAAGATTGTAGTTCGATCCATCCAGCGTGCGCCGTGTCGGTGCTTTCGCCGTCGACACCTTCGATTTTCAGAAACGCATCAATCATGATTTTCTCCTTAACACGTGAAAGAATAGTGGTGGTTGTGAACGCGCTTGCTGCCAACAGAGACGCTGCCCCGTGGGTGTTTTGCCGGCGTCACAGTGTCGGGTTGTCGGGTTAACAAACAGCTTTCGTAAGAGCTTTGAACACTCGTCACACCTAAAGATGTTCGATTGATCTATTTTTGCGCCGGTTGCGGCAGGTCGGCCACCAGACGCAGCGACACAGTCAGTTCGTCGAGTTGAAAGTGGGGCTTCATAAACGCGACCGCCTTGTAGACGCCGGGCTTGCCTGGAACTTCGACCACATCGATGCGCGCCTCGCGGAGCGGGTACTTCGCTTTTAACTCCTGGCTGGCATCATCGTTTAGAAGCACGTAGTTGCTGATCCAGCGATTCAGAAAGTCTTCGCAGTTCTTGCGCGTCATAAAGGAGCCGATCTTGTCGCGCATCATCGCCTTGAGATAGTGCGCGAAGCGCGACACGGCGAGGATGTACTGGAGTTGAGTTGAGAGGCGCGCGTTCGCGTTGGCCGCGTCCGTATCGTACTTCTTGGCCTTCTGCGACGACTGCGCAGCGAAGAACGCGGCGTAGTCGGTGCCTTTGCAATGTACCAGCGGGATGAAGCCAAGGTCGGCGAACTCTTTCTCGCGCCGGTCGGTAATCGCAATTTCGGTCGGGCATTTCAATGCGACATCGCCTTCGTCGGTCTTGAAAGTGTGGGTCGGAAGCCCCTGCACCAGCCCGCCGCCTTCAACGCCGCGGATCGCCGCGCACCAATTGTATTTAGAGAACGACTCGGTCAGCCGCGTGCCGAACGAGTATGCGGCGTTGCCCCATAGATATTTGCTGTGATCACGTCCGTCGACATTCTCTTCGAAGTTGAACGTCTCGGTCGGCACGGTGTCGGCGCCGTAGGGCAGCCGCATCAGCGTGTGCGGCAGGCACAGGCCGACGTAGCGCGAGTCTTCGCTTTCGCGGAACGAACGATACTTGGCGAACTCGGTGCGTTCAAAGATTTTCGCCAGGTCGCGCACCTCTGAGAGTTGCGTGAAGCTGTCCCATCCGAACAACTGTGGTGCCGCCGCCGCGACGAAGGGTGCGTTCGCCGACGCTGCGACGTTGCTGATCTTCGTCAGTAGCGCGATATCCTGCGGATGATTGGTGAATTCGTAGTCGCCGATCAACGCCCCGTAAGGCGCGCCGCCGAAACTGCCGAACTCCTCCTCGTAGATTTTCTTGAAGAGTGCAGATTGGTCGAACTCGACCGCCTTTTCGAGGTCCTTCGCCATTTCCTTCTTACTGGCGTTAAAAACGCGTAGCTTCAGCATCGTGCTGGTTTCGCTGTTCATCACCAGATGGTTGAGGCCGCGCCACGATGCTTCGAGCTTCTGAAAGTCTTCGGCATGCATGATCTCGTTCAGTTGCAACGAGACCAGTTTGTCGATGGCGGCGATGCGCGCATTGATCGTCGCTTCCATGTCTTTGGAGACGACCATCTGGCCCTGCATCACCTGTTGGACGAACTCGGCGATCATGTCCTTCGCCTGCTCGGTCTGGTTTTTGTCGCGGGCCAGTCGCCCCTCGTCCAAAATTCGGGTGAGCAGATCACCCTCCTCTTGCTGCTCGGTCGTCACCGAGGTCGGCTTCGCCATTTCCTTACTCATTTGAATCCTCCTTCGTGTCGCCGCCCGTCGCTGGAGGCGTGTCGAGTTTGAGGGCGGCGCTCAGTTGGTGCTGCGCGCCGGTGTTCTGCATGACTTCCTGGAGCAGTTCTTCAAGCCGGTCGTTGCCGTCCATCTTCGACAACAGATCGGACAGCCGCTGGCGCCCTTCAATCAGTTTGCGCAACGGCTCGACTTGCTTCACGACTTGATCCGGCTCGAAATCATCGAGTGCGTTGAAGCGCAGTTCGACGTTTAACTTGCTGCCGTCGTCGGTCAGTTTGTTGTCGACGCGATAGGCGAGGCGCGGCTTCATCCCGGCCAGCACCTTGTCGAAGTTGTCGCGGTCGATCTCGATAAACTTCCGATCCTTCAGTTTCGGTAACGGCTCAGCGGGCTTGCCGGAAAAGTCGCCCATGATACCCATCACGAAAGGCAGTTCCTTCATCTCAATGGCGTCGCCGATCTCGACGTCGTAAGTGATGTGCACGCGGGGCGCGCGGACACGGCTCAGTTTGTGTTGTGTGCTTTCAGTTTTCGGCATCAAAGTCTCCTTTTAAGGTCAGCCCGAAGGTGCGGAAAGGGAAGTCGGGTCGCGGCGCCCTGCTCGAATGTGCGAAGAGAATCGGAGAAGAGCGCGCCCCTGCTTTCAGTTAATGGTTGTCGCAGTCTGTCGCAGTCTATTGAACGTCGTTATCGTCATTGTTAATGCCCAGTGTTTCGCGCAGATTGGCGAGCACGCCGCTGTCTTTAATGACGTTTTCGAGCCACGTCCCAAGCGGCATGTTTCCCCACTGAATCGCTCGCTGAACAAGGTATGAGACGGGACTGTGCGGCTCGGTTTTGCGGAAGTAATCAGCCACTTCGGCGAGGCGGAGCAGGGCTTCCTGCCGCGTGCGCACCGGCCCCGCAGCGCCGAGAGAAGTACGGCCCGCCACCGCCGCACTATTGCTACTATCACCCGCGCCGTCGGTCGCCCCGCCGTTGTTCGCTGTTGCGCGAGAAACATCGCCGGCCCCGTCCGGGCTGTTCGGGCTGTTCGGGTCGGGTTCGAGCATGCGCTTCTCTTTAACGGTCTGTCCGAGGAGGGTGCGTAAATCGTCGAGTGTCTGCTTGAGTGCGTTCAGTCCCGGTGCGTCGCGACCAAACTTTTCGTCGATCACACGGTTGAGCGCTGCGAACTCGTCCCAACTCTGATTGACCAGCGCGGACACATCTTCGTAGAAGGCGCGCGGCGTCGCAAGCTTCGCGTTGCGCCAGTCCTCGCCGGTGATTTTGCCTTCCTCGGCGGCGTGGGCACGCAAGGTGGCGACGCGCTGCTTTTCTTCATACTCAAGGCTGTCCACGTTCTCCGGAATCATGAACTGCTTCGAGTCGTTCCAGTGGTGAAGTGTGTAACTTGTCCCCCCGGCGCTTTTGGTGAGCGGTACTTCCTTGAGCGCTTCGGCCATCTGTTGATCCATCCACGACAAAGAATTGGCGCGCGCGTCAAGGTCGCCGTCGTCAATCTCCGGGTAGACGTTTTCCCAGAACCGTTCGTGCAGTCCGCGCATCACGCGCAGGCCGTCGCGTAGCCCGACGAAGCCGTGGAGCTTAACGAGCGATTCGCCGAGCCACGCGCAGACCTGCAAATCTTTGGTGCGGTTGGCGAGCGCCTCGGTGGTCAGCGTCTCGACCTGATGCCAATCGGCGACCTTCGAGTCGCCCATTGGCTTCCAGTCGCCTTTATCGAGCGTGTCTTCGGCGCGCCGTGCCTCGCGCACCTCGTCGTGCAGTCCCTGGTACTGAAGGTTCTCGCCCGCCGGCTTCTCCCCGCTGATCGGCGCCAGCAGGGCTTCGACGTTAATCACCTCAGCAGGCGCTGAGATTGGCGAAGATGTGCTCGCAATAACTGACGACATTGAACGTTAACTCCTCGTGTCCCGCGGCTACATCACTTCATCATCCATTCTGATTGATACCGGTTGCGCCGCGTCCGTGTCGGTCGCGTCGAACTCGGCGGACCCTAACTCGAAGATTGATACCTCTTCTCCGTCAATCAGAAACAGCCGCAGACCGGCGGCCAGGTACAACTCGTCGCCGACCTGCTGCCAGTCGGTCATCCGCCCAAGCCTGACTTGATCATTAGCGTGCCGGCTCGACCCGGAGTAGAGCGCGGGCATAAATGCCTTCAACGTTTTGTCGCGCGTTTCGACTTCGGCGGTCGCCCACACCAGGTCGCGCAGTTGTGTCGGCGGCATGATCTCGATGCGGAGAATATGCTCGATTGGCACCCAGGTGTATTTGTCCTGCACGAACAATTCGAACACGCCTCCGAGCAGGTCATCGTAATCGCGAAAGTCGGCGAACGGCAGTTCTTCGCGCCGACCGGGGAGTGCAGGGCGCTCTTCTTCCGCGCGGTCGAGAGTCGCGCGCGCCTCCGCCGTGTGGCCTTCGCGCAGGCGATTGATCGCGTCGAGGTGCAGATCAATATACGCCGGCGGCTCCGCGAGGAAGTGCGGCTGCAAGCCGTCGGAGAAGAACCGTTGACGGTCACGCTCGGCCTTGAGGCAGTTGCGATAGACCTGCACGCCGACCTCGGCCTTCGCGCTCTGGTGGCCGATCACATCAAGTTGCTTGTCGGCGCGCTCCCACTCGCCGGCAAAGCAGAGCAACTCGAACAGCGACGCGCGCCGTGAAGTGTCGCTCGGGTTGGCTTTGACTTCGCACGTCGCTGCTTCGATAGCCGCGCCGAGTTGCCCCGCATCGAGTAAAGCTTTGGCCTGTGACATGGAACCGCTTCCTCGCTTCTCCGGCAGTCGCCGTGATTAACCACAAATCGTTTTTGTCCCCGAAGCATCCCTGCTGAATTGGAAACCCGACGCGCTGGATGTCTCGCGATTGGAGCAACCGTGCACGGTCACACACACACGGCTCTTGGCGCTTACTGATTCGTCAGCAAACTCTTCGGCGCGCGCAACGCCCTAAACGTCCCAGGCTGGAACACGGTGCCGCTCGACGGTTGCAGCGTGAGGCGCACCGGCGCTCCAACAACGTTCACCTGAAGATTATGCTGCGCCGCATTACCATCGCCGCTGCTGCCTCCGCTGTCGAGGAACATGCGCAGCACGCCCCAGTCGCCGTCGAACGACCGCACCTGCGGCACGCCGATCTTCGGGCCGCTTGTCGGCGTCACCGTCAGGCGCGCGCCGGTCTTGGCGCCGGGCCACTTAAACGGCGGTGCGAGCTGGGCCTGCTCCAGCACGGTGCCGTCGATTTCAATCCTGACCATCGCTTCCCTGAGCGGCGACGCGATCATCAACTTGTACTCGACGTTCGGTTGTCTGCCGATCCCGCCGGGGAAGAGCGCGTCCCGCAGACGCCGCGCGTGCCTGAGGTAGTTGACGAACTCAGGCGCGAATTTTTCCGTGTGCTCTTTCTTCACCGACCAGTCTTCCTCGAAGTAGGGACGGAGCCGCCCGTTGAGGAATTTAGTCAGGTCGCCATCCTGCGGATTGAAGAACTGTGCGACCTTCGCCACCGGCGTGTCGTTCGCGCCCTCTCTGAACGGATAACCGGCTTCAATCGCCTCTGCGCGCGCCGCGAGTTGCTGCCAGTCTTTGTCCATCTGTTCGAAGTCAGTGACGCCGAGCAGCGTGTTCAGGTTGCCGAGCGGTTGCTTCAACAGTTGCGCGGCGGCCTCGCTCGCGGTCGACGAACTGAAGTTCATCGGCTCGATTTCGATCATATCGGTGATGGCTTGCCGCGCGGCGCGCAGGCCGATAGCATTGTTGCCCGCCTGCACCGCTTTTGAGATTTCGGTCAACTGTTGTGGGCTGCTGTTCATCTTGTCGGCGACGCCCTTTAAGTGATTGCGGTACTGCGCCAACGGCGATTTGTCGTTCTTGCCGGCGACGAATTTAATCAACGGGCCAAACTCTTTCTCGACCTGCCGTTGGCTGTCATTTGCGCCTATCTTGCCGGCGAAGAGACTTCCCAGCCAGCCTCTCACGCCACTGCCCGCTGGCGCCGAGAGATTAGTCTGACGGGCCACCTCGCGCAGTAAACTGTCGAGTGGTGAAGTCGCACCGGTGCTGCCGGCAAGGATGCGCAACACTCTGACTTGCTCGTCCTTCGACCGGAACTCGCGGACTTTGACCTCCTGTAAGAATTTCTGCCACTGCGCGATGTACTCTCTGTAGTAGATGTTCGCCAGATCGTCCTTCTTGACGTCGAAGTTTTGCTCGGCGGCCTGCTCTGCGCCCGTCATCACCCAATCATCCCTGCGGAATTCATCATCAGCGGACGATGCGAGTTTGTCGATCATCGCGCGGTGGCCTTCGAGTGTGAACGCGCCGGGGACCTCGTATGAACCGGTCAGCACGTTGAAGTCGGTCGCGCCGGGGATCGTGGCAAGTTTGATCGAGTACTTTATCTCGGCGTTGATGTCTGAGATAACGCGCTTGTAGACCCGGCGGACCAACGGATATTCGCGTAACTTTTCTTGCGCCTGGGCGACGAGTTGGGCGTCCACCTTCGGGTGCGGCGCGTCCGCGCGGTGCGCCTGGCTCGCGTAGTAATCGAGTTGCCGCA
>JALZJL010000244.1 GCA_030859785.1 Acidobacteriota bacterium | reverse complement strand
AAATCGCGGATAGTCTGACGATCCCGATTGCCGGAGGCGAAGAGGAAAGTAGTATGCGCCGTTTCCGTTCGATGATTGAGAATGGCGTAGTGCAGATCGTCCAACCCGACCTGTTCTACTTTGGTGGACTGATTCGCTCGATCCGCGTGGCGCGCATGGCAGGGGCTGCCGGTATGGATTGTACGCCGCACATGTCGGGCGGCGGTCTCGGATATCTGTATGTGCTGCACTATGCTTCATGCGTGCCGAACCCCGGTCCTTTTCAAGAGTACAAGGGCGAGACCGATGGGTTGCCAATCTCCTCTGCCGCCTCATCGCTGAAGAGTGAAAACGGAGTGATCAAAGTGCCCACCGAACCGGGACTGGGTGTGACGATAGACCCGGATTTTATCCGCAAGTCCACGGTAGTTTCCTCGTGAATGGATGAGCGTCCGGTCATTGGCATTGCACCGGCCTAAAAACAAAAGTGGAGGAACGACATGTCTGAACACATTACGCACACCGTCGTGCTGGACGACTGCGCACGGCTCGCGCCGCATTCAGATAAAATATGCGACGCTTTCAAGCTCTGTCTTGCCAAGCATCACGACATCGCTCGCCTCGGCTCGGTCACGCGCTCTGGCGATAGGTTCACCGTCAAACTGCTGCGCGATGCGCGCGAGCGTTGGCCGACGCGCAAAGAAGGCGACTTGGTCGCGGAGAAACTCGCGTTTGTCCTTGGCTGGCGCTGTCACCTTGCGGGTGATCGCCAATTCAAGCCGATCTATCGCCGGCTCGACCCTGAGCGTTACGCTGGAGAGGAGGTCAAGGGGGCGGGCGACGTGAGCATCTATCACGACGTGGTGATCTTTCGCGAGGTTTATGATTACGGAAGAAAAGAGCCGTATGTGCCGTCGTCGCTTGATTACCGCTTGGAGTCGCATCCGGCGGCTTCAGCCGTCAGCATCGGGGAGACCCAAAAACTTTTGCGCGCGATGTGGCAGCGGTCGCTGCTCGAAATACAATCGTTTCTCGCTGCGGACGACGACCTGGATAAGTGGCTGGAAATTTTCTTTGCGCGATATGAACCGTTCGAAGTGGATTTGCTGCGCTACGCCGAGTTCTTCCACAATCCTGACCCGGACAAGATGCGGCGGTTCATCATTGATGACAACTTCTATGACCGCACCGATCCGATTATCGCCCTTGCGCGCTCGATTCAGCGCGGCGCGATGGACAAAACCATAAACCTCGACCGAGCGGTTGAAGCGGCGGCCACGCAGAGTCAATATGCGCAGGCATTGCGCAGAGGCTTCCATTATCTACACGCAGCCAGCGACTTCTTCATGGGAAAGATTGGCGAAGATGAATTGAAGAAACGCTCTGATCTCGGCAAGCCCCATGTTCCGGTCAAACCTTCTACTTAAGTGTGTGTGGAATATACGGAGCGGACTTCGTATCAGCGATGGCTCCGAACGCATATAGTTCAGTGGATGCAAGAACCACAAGCCAATCTGTTTCTATTGTTTTCAACTTTGAGAGGAAACCTGCGATGGAAAACAATCTGACGCGCCGTGATTTTGTGATGCTGACGACAATGGCCGGAACCGGCCTGACTTTCGGGCTGCCCGGCCTTCAGCCCACTGAAGCGTTTGCTCAAGGAGCGAATACACCGGATAAAATATCTGCATACCTTACGCCGATTGCCGTCGCCGATGATTGCGTCAGGCTGGCAATGTACTCGGCCACAATCGCGGAAGCCTTCAAGCAATCTTTGACCAAACACCTTGATGTCGTTCGTCTCGGCGGAGCAATGCGCTCCGGCCACAAGCACGTGCCGACGCTATTCAGTCAATGCCGCGACCGCTGGGCGACACGCGGAAAGGGTGATGTCACCCCGCAGAAGTTGGCGCTCGCTACGGGTTGGCTCTTCCACAAAGCCGCCGACACACAATTCAGTGCGGCCTCCCGCGTCTCAGCGACCAAGAGCCCCGACGAGGACCGGATAGATTCGACAATCTATCAAGATATCGCTGTGCTGCGTGAAATTTACCTCAGTGAAAAAGAACCGTCCGCTTCGACCGCAAGCAATGGAATGAGTGTTCATCCATCGATCCAGGCGGTCAGCGTTAAAGATTTGAATGATCTCTTCGACGCGATGGGACGGCGGCTGCTAATCCAGTTACACACGTTCGAGCCTGATGCCGAAGACGTAGACGGATGGCTGCCGCGATTGTTCGCTTGGCGCGAGCGCCAGGACGCGCTGTTCCGGCGTTACGCGGAAGCTTATCGTTCACCTGATCCTGGTAAAGTCCGGCGCTACATCACAGGCGCAAACTTTTACGACCGTACCGATCCGATTATCCGTCTAGCGCGTTCGCTGCAACATGGAGCGGCCAATAACAAGGCCGACCTTGACCGGGCGATTGCCGCCGCCAACTCTCAGAGCCAGTACGCACAAGCGCTACGCACCGGATACCGCCATCTGCAAGCAGCTAGCGAATTCTTTGAACGCTCGATTGACGAACAGCAATTGAAAAACCGGCTGGGACTAATGACCGCACAGGAATCATCGCTTTGATGAAGAAAGGTAGTTAAGTGATTCCAAACGAACTTTTCTAAGACAAGACCTAACCAGCACTCTTTCCTGAAGGCTTCAGCAGCGCTCGGCGCAAGTCAGTTGTTTTCTTCAACGAACATCGAAGCCAGTAAGCAAGTAGTTATGACTGCTGCTGCTCCGCTTGCTCCAGCGTCCGGCGTCAAAGTCAAAGACGTTCGGACGTATAAACTTAAGAACGCCATCTTCGTCCAAGTGATTGCAGATAACGGCATGTCGGGTTGGGGCGAAGCAAGTCCGAATAACCGTCACCTGGTTGAAACGTTTATCCACACAGGACTTAAGGTGCATGTCATCGGCAGGAATGTATGGGACGCCGAACCGATGTGGGATGACATGTTCTTTGGCAACCATGACCTTGGGCAGGACGGCGTGTTGCCGTACTCGATTGGTGGGATCGATTGTGCGTTGTGGGACCTTAAAGGCAAGCGCGTGGGGCTGCCCGTCTATAAGTTGCTCGGCGGCGAGTACCGGAACAAGATGCTCGCTTATTGCAGCTTCGGCTTGGGGCTAGGTAATAGAAAGCCGAAGCCGAGGCCGATGACGATTGACGAGACGGTGCGTCTGGCGATGAAATTCGTCGAGCGCGGCTTCACCGTCGTCAAGCCCCGGACGCAGTTCCGCAAGCGCAACATGAATCCGTACCCGGACCCGACATTCGACTACATGAAGGCAATTCGCAAAGCCGTCGGCGACAAGTCGAACTGTTCCGTCTGCCTCAATTCCAGCTACAACGCTGCGCGCGGCATTGAGATGTGCAAGCGACTGCACGAGAAACTCGGCATCAATTACGCTGAAGAAGTCGTTAGCACGCACAACCTGCGTGAACTGGCGCAGGTTGTTGAGGCGCTCCCCTTCCCAATCATTGCGGGCGAGACAGAGTAACACCGCTGGCGCATACGCGAGTTGATTGACACGGTCGTGACCCGGCGCAATTGACGAATGTCGCCGACCAACCACGATATGCAGCTCACATGCGAAGGTTACGAAATGAGTTAGACCGCTGGATGGTTAAAACCGGCGACCCACGGGCGACGAGTGACGATGATCGTTGGGATCGTTTTCGTTATTTCGGTGGCAAGAACCCGATGCCTGTGCGGCAGTAAGGATTGAACAAAACACCTTCGTCTCTCTGAAAGCTTGTCGATGGCCAAGACAGTCGAAGGTTGCAAGTTGAAATTAAGTTCGAAGCGCCGCCGCTTAGCCGCTGGTTGACAGAGGATTCAATGAAGCAAAAGATGTTACGAAACGCCATCTCACGGAGGATGGCAGTGATCGTCATTGTCTCCGGCACTGCCTGAGCCGAGTGGCTCGCTGTAGCTGTCATAGTATTTGCAACACCACACTTAAGCGATAACCTGGACTTGAGATTCGGCAAGAAAGGCGGCGAGGAGTGACGAGTCAATCCATCTATGTCTTCGGTTCCAACCTGTCGGGGAGACATGGCAAAGGTGCCGCGCTTCATGCGCGGACGCATTTCGGGGCGGTGGATGGCAAAGGAGTCGGGCTGCAAGGCTCAAGCTATGCGATTCCCACCAAAGATCACGCCTTGCGTGCGATACCCTTAGATCAGATCGCGCACTATGTTAATCAGTTTATCGGGTTTGCGACCGAACATCCGGAGATGACTTTTCAAGTGAGCCGCGTCGGGTGTGGGTTGGCCGGATACAGCGACAAACAAATGGCGCCGCTGTTCGCGAGGGCACCGAAGAATTGCCGACTCCCAGATGAGTGGGGGCCGTTTGTTCGATTACCGATAAATTAACCTTGCAAGACGAACCGGAAGGATTACGCCGGAGCTAATGACAACACGGCGGATGGCAGCATAAGGAAGGTATCGAGAAGTGAGTAAAGAACCGGAATTGATCGCCCTTGCCGCCGTGTATCGGGATGGAGCTACGGTGCGTAGCAAGATACCAGCACCCGTGGTGAAGGCACTGCGGGTGAAAGGCGGCGACGTCCTCGCCTTCGAGCAACAGGCAGATGGGGCGGTGGTGGTGCGCAAGTCGACGGCGGCGGACCGCAAGTCGCTCGTCAAGTTACCGGCCTCGAACAAAGGCGCGAGGAAGTAATGCCCGCCGAAAGCCAAGCCGGAGCAGGACGGTAGGTAGAAGGGTAACAGGAAGTGAGGAGAAAGATGTTACCGCCGCAGTTGGAAGTCGAAGTGGTCTACGCGAGAGGGGTCTTCACCGAAGCTGTGGAGAGGTCTGCGCCCGGCCTGCGAGAGGCGGCAGTGTCGTATACAGGGCGCTGCTGAACGAGTACCCCAAGAAACTAGACCAATCCTCACCGGGCATGTCGACTACGGAGCAAACACACGGGCGGCCGTTGTCGCTCGGCGCTGCCGCGAAGCTGGCGCTCGATGATTCCATCGAATGGGTGCCTGCAGAATTGGACAGGGTCTCCTTGGCCCTCAGTGTGAAAGTGGCACCGGCACGACCAGCGAAGATGAAAGGCAGCGAGAAGTAAACGAACGCTGTTAGTTTCAAGACAAGGAACTGACGTGCGCCGATTGCGGCCAAGAGTTCTCGTGGGATGCTGGTGCGCAAGCCTTCTTCCGTGAGAAGGGGCTGACAAGCTAGCCGAGGCGGTGTCAAGAATGCCGGCAGGGCAACAAGCAGCGCGGGGCCGGATGGGAAGCGAGAAAGGGCGCCGGCACACGACTGAGGAGCAGATGAACGAGGCCTTAGATGTTAATAGTCAAGACTTCACCAGCCATACATCGTTCAAGAACGCCCACAGATGCCTTTCTTGACACGCCCTTTTCGTAGAACGCAACCCCGTCCATGAGATAGGTTGCAGGTTACTAAAATACGTAGCAGCTATTCTCCCGTTGCATCCTTCTCATCTTGAGCGTTTCCCATGCGCTTGCCTGCGGTGTCCCTCATAAAAAGCGGGGTCGAAGATTTGTCGACAGGGTCTTCATCAACCGCCTCTTTCGTCTCAGCTTCTTCTTTCAGTGCCTGACCCAATGCATTACCGGCTTTCCAGTTTTTTGTATCCTCTTCAGAATTAAGTCCGGATTCAACCCCTTCGTTGAACTCCGGAGAATTCGTGTCCACGTGTTGTTTTAAGTTTTCGTTCATCACTAGCTCCTTTAGATGGAAGATTATATGAAGAGTGCGCGCAATTCCAAGTCGCTTTTTCTCAGCAATTTTGCCGTTTTGCCCGTTCAGCTTGAGACTGCGACTTGGAAGTTTTGATAAGCATGGCGAAACGTCCCGAAAACAGGCGGTTCTCGCATTCTGAATTACGCGCACTCTTCAGCTAATTTGTCTTGACTGCACTAGCCTTCTCATGGAAGTTGACAGTACCGTTAAGTGGTGTAGAGCGTGGATCGAGTTAGCTATAGCACACTGCGGCGCTACGTCGCACCCCACGGGGTGTCAAGTTAAAATGTCGCGTTAGAGTTAACCGCCTGCTGCCCACGAGGGCACAACATCCGAGTTTGCCAAGCGGCGCACAGGCGCAATCAACGAAGCGACGACGCGCGACAGGTGCGCAAAATCGAAGTGCGCGATGACGTCATCCGGGCGGTTTTGCTTCATACATCCGCTTCCGTCCTCATGCTCACCAGCATTGTGCTCGGTTTAGCAGCGTCCGCTTTCGCACAACAGCGAACGGCGCCGCCGGGACCGGTAGAGAAGGATGTAGGTTCTGGTGCTTATCGTTTTCCTGGTGTCAAATAAGTCAAAAAAAAGATATAAAAGAAGCGCCTGATAAAATCAGCCTCTGCGTCGTGGCGGCGCATCATCGTGTTCTTGAAGGAGTCGAAAAGCATCATGAAGCTGATGACGTTAACCCTGCTCATGGTTTTTCTGTCGGCAAATTTTACAACCACGGCACAGCCGAATAGACGTTCGCTCCAAGCCAAGCGCCCCAACGTCATCCTGATCATTACCGACGATCAAGGGCATGGTGACCTCGGCTTTCACGGCAACCCGAAAATTAAGAGTCCAAACATCGACCGGTTAGCCCGTGAGAGCACACGCTTCGTAAACTTTTATGTCTCGCCGGTTTGCGCGCCGACGCGGGCGAGTTTGATGACCGGGCGTTACAACTACCGCACAGGCGTCGTAGACACTTATCTGGGACGGGCAATGATGCATCCGGATGAAGTCACCCTTGCCGAGATGCTTTCAAGAGCCGGCTACCGCACGGGAATCTTCGGCAAGTGGCATCTTGGAGACAATTACCCAATGCGCCCCATGGACCAGGGCTTCGAGGAATCGCTCATACATTTTGGCGGCGGCATCGGTCAACCCTCCGACCCGGCAGTGCCTGGCGGCAGCAGCTACTTCGATCCCGTCTTGCAGCACAACGGCAAACAAGTTAAGACCAAAGGTTATTGCAGCGATGTCTACACGGATGCGGCCATCAACTTCATCACAGAAAACCGCAACAAACCTTTTTTCACTTACCTCGCCTTCAACGCGCCGCATACGCCGCTTCAAGTTCCCCGTAGCTACTTTGAGCAGTACAAGGGAATGAAACTGGACCGGAGTGAGTTTCCGAGCACAGGTCACACGCTGCCCGCCAACGTAGATTCGGATACCACCGCGAAGGTTTATGGAATGGTCACTAACATCGACGACAACCTTGGGCGACTCTTCAGCAAACTCGAAGAGCTAAGGATTGCCGACAACACTATTCTGATTTT
>JALZJL010000106.1 GCA_030859785.1 Acidobacteriota bacterium | reverse complement strand
TGCCACCGCAGCGCGGAAGACGTAATGATGATGCCGGATCAAGCGGGCATCAATAATGTCCGCTTCCAGCCATATCGCATTTTCAACAGTCCCTGTTATTCCGATGACAAGCGGATTAGCTGTTCGGCGTGCCACAACCCGCACGAGCCGCTCCGCGAATCGAAGCGCGACTTCGCTTACTACGACGCGAAGTGCAACGCCTGTCACCTGCCGAGCGCCAAAACACGAACATCGACGGCGGCGAAGCTCACCGCCATCAACGTCGACACCGTTGGCAAACACGACAATACCACCGCCGCCGCACGCACTGCCCCACCGTGCCCTACCGGAACCGAGAACTGCGCGTCGTGCCACATGCCGAAAATCGATCTGCCCGGAGCGCACTTCAAATTCACCGACCATCGCATCCGCGTCGTGAAGCCCGGTGAAGCATTCCCGAAGTGACCATCACCAGCCGCATAGTTGCGTGCCTGTCTTCAATCTCTTCCTATTGTTTGAGCCGCCTCGCTTCAATCGGCGCTTGATTCATTAACCCCCAAACATAATTGACTTCATGCACGAATTACGGCTCGACGGTGAACTGCGCCGAGCGCGAGACGGAGCCTTGCGCGCCTCTGACCGTGATCCTCAATTCATACGTGCCGGGTTGAAAGCTGTCGAGCGGCAACGCACTTGCGTGCTGAATGCGACCCGTCGCGTCCGGCGCCGGCAGGTCGCTCTGGAGTTGCGCGAGGGTGCGCGTGCCTTGCAGAATCTCGATCATCATTTTCGGCGCAGCCCCATCGCCTTTGGCCGGGTAGGCCGTAAAGAAGAAGGCCATGCGTTTGGCAGTCGCTTTTTTGAGCGGCTCGCCGAGGTTCGGGTAGATCAACACGTCGCCGGCTTGAAGCGGGTTGTTCGGATTCTTGTCCGCCGCACTTAACTCCTCGACGCGCCCGATGATCACCACACTGCTGAGGCGCAGTTTTGATCCGTCAACGCCCGGCACCTCGACGCTCATCGTGCGCGCGCTCGCCTTACCGCTCGGTACGTCATAGACGATGGTCTCAATCTGATAGCGTCCCGGCTCAAGCTCTGCCTCGCGGTAAAAAAGAACCTCCGATTGCCTGACTGCCTCCAATTTACCCAGCGGCCCGGAAAGTTGATACTGGTTGCTCAGCTTCCTGACGACCTGTTGCTTGTCGTCTCTGACGAGAGCCACGACGGCGAAGTCTGTGGTGTAGGATTTTCTGTCGGAACTGGTTGCGAAGGTCACGGAGCGCGACGGAACGCTGACAATCACCGGGACCAAGCCCGGACGAGTCGCGTGCGGAAAGCTGAGCGCGCCCGCGTAGACAGGGAAGGCGTTGGCGCGTGGCTGGCTGCTAAGCGCGGCGAGCGCCGGCGCTTCGTAAGCAAGCACGGGCGAGGCATCGTTGGCATTGATCGCGTAGTAGCCTCGGCGCGCCTGCACGTCGAGGCCGGAGCGCTGTTTCAGTTTCACTTCGACCTGGCGGAAGCGCCCGTCGTAAACCTGATTCTGCGGGACGTAAGACAGCAGATAGTAGGTGCGTAAATCTTCGTCCACTTGCCGCAGCCGATCCTTCAGGTTGTTGGTGTCGGCGATTAAAAATCCGCCGGTCTCGCTGGCGAGTTGGCCGAGACCGCTCTGCGGATTGGAGCGAAGCAAATCTTCGTTGCGCTCCAGCCCCATCGTTAAGGGACGCCCCGTCTGCTCGTCGCCGCCCCGATTAGCCGCCAGGTTGCCGAGCCTCGTTATCTCATCACGCGCGGCTTTGTTGCCGCTGATAACTCTCAGTCCCGCCGCGTCCACTGCATAGATGCTGACACCCGCGCGGTTCGCGGTGCTGATCACGGAGCGGAAATAAGCCTGCACGGCGGGCGGAATCGCCAGCCCTTCGGAGAAGAAGACGACCGCTTTTCTTCCAGGCAGCCGGTGCATTGAATTGACGACCGCCAGTAACGCGTTAGTTGTCGCATAGCCTTGCTGATCGCGCTGCAACATTTCGAACACTTCGAGCGAGCGTTGCGTCATCTGGGCGAAAATCTGATCGGCGCGCGCCGCTCCGGCAGCACTCGCCTGTCCCGACGCATCGTTGCCCTGACCGCCCGCGCTCGCCGCTGCCACGCCCGCCGCCGCCTTTGCGCCGAGCGCCTCCTGACTGGTGGCAAGACTCTGAACCTGATCGACGGTCGAAGCGTGCGAGGACGAACTGCGCGAGCCGGAATTATTGATCGCCTCACGCACCAGCCGCGTGTCGGTCGTGTACGGTTGAGCGACGCGCAACGAAAGATCGATATTGAAGACGCCGACGAAGCCATCCGAACGCGACCCCTCGCCCGCGTAGCTGAGGGCCGCGTCGCGGGCGAACGCGCGCGCCTCCGGCGACAGTCGGTCGAAGACGAGCGCGGTCGCACTCATCCCCGGGGCAGAGTCCAATCCTGCGCGAACGGGTGTTGTTGGTGTTGTTGCTGCCGTGACACCGGTTGATGAGGCAGGGTCGGCGACGGCGCTGGGTCTAGTGTCAGACTCGCGTTTCACCAATCGCAGCGACCTGATCTGCTGGCGCACGCCGTCCTCGTAAATCTCGAAGTCGTCGGCAGCAAGGCCCGGCACCGGTCGCCCACGCTTGTCTTTCACCACGGCGTCCAGCAGTACCTCGGCGGTTGACACCCTGATCGTCTCGTCCTGTTGGGAGAGAGGCGTCTGGGCCTGTTGACCGAAAGCGTTTGATGACGTGATTGATGATGTGGTGAGCGCGCAGACCAACAGGAGACAGACGTAAATTCTCATGTTCATGAAAGACCTCGGTGGATTGTGTTCGCTTGTCGCGCCGAGCTTGAAACGCTTCGGCCTGAATGTGTGCCTTGGGCGGGAATGATACTCCGTGAAAACCCGTCGATGCCAGTGATGAGGAAACCGGTCGACCATTTCATTCACCGCCGAGCACGTAGAAGAGCGCTGAGGGAAGGAGCGGACAAACATGACACGGAGCAGCGGTGCGAGGTAAGGACGGCGTGTCAGTCATTCACTTTGCATTACTTCCGTTATCTCTGCGCCCTCTGCGTGCTCGGCGGTGAAGTTCTCATTCATCGTGCGCGCGTTCGACTCATGCTTCGAGCTTGGCGCTCATCGTGATCTGCGCGTTCAGAACCTTCGAGACAGGGCACCCGGCCTTAGCGTTATTCGCCGCCGTGTCGAACGCCCCCTGATCCGCCCCCGGTATCTTGGCTGCCACATCAAGATGGATGGCGGTGATCGCGAACCCGCCGTCTGTTTTATCCAGCGTGACGGTGGCGGTGGTATTGATGCTCTCTGCCGTCAGCCCGGCGTTTCCCAACTGGCCCGACAACGCCATCGAAAAGCAGCCCGCGTGGGCGGCGGCGATTAACTCTTCGGGATTAGTACCTTTGCCATCCTCGAAGCGCGTGCTGAATGAATATTGCGTCTCGGAGAGGACGCCGCTATCGGTCGAGATGGTTCCTTTCCCGTCCTTGATGCCGCCCTTCCACACTGCTGATGATTTACGTTTCATTCGACTCTCCTTTGGTCATGTGAATTCGCGTTAAGAATTATATACAACTAACTCTCCTGCGCCGTGCCGGAATAATACCCTTTTTCCGGCCCGCTGCGGAAAGGAGATGAAACATATGACGGGCGAGAACTTGGCAGAGATTCAGAAGGCCATGTTAAGTGTGCCTCCACCTTTAACATTAATGATGACCAAAGAGTCTTTACAAGATTATATTTTCGGTAGGGAGATAGATAGTTTACCGATGTGCGATTTTCACGCCCAGTGCGCTGTCACGTAGAGCGCGCTGTCCCAAACGCGAGAAGTTAACTGACTCGCCCAGGATGCGCGTCGCTTCCTGCGGCGCGTGAAACCCCATCGAGTTTTCCGCTTCGACGAAATCAAGATAAAACTGCGCTTTGCGTTGGAAGTTGCGCGCTTCAGCGAGTTCAGCATCCGTCCTGCCGCTCTCCCTCGCTCCTTTGATGTCGTTGATTAAATCAACGAGCGCGTCCATCGCAATGTTACGCATGTTGTAGGTGCGCGTCTGAATCGTCTCGACGCGCAGCTTCAATTCCTCCTCCGGCCACTTATGGCAGGTCTGGCACGACCGGTTGATCATCAGGAGCGGGCTGCGGACGTGGTGGTCGCTGATCTTCATCGCACCTTCGCGTTGATAAGGCATGTGGCAGTCGGCGCACGCGACGCCACTCCGCGCATGGATGCCTTGATTGTACATCTCAAACTCCGGATGCTGCGCTTTCAACACTTCAGCTCCCGTGTCGGCGTGCACCCAGTCCTTATGCTTCACCTCATCGTAGTACGCTAAGATGTTTTCCACCTTCAAGCCTTTGGCCCACGGATAGACGAGTCGCTTCTCCGTGCCTTTGAAGTAATACTCGTCGTGACACTGCGCGCAGACGAAAGTCCGCATCTCCTGTCGGCTTGCCATCCCGTTGACGTCGTAATTCTCGATGCCCTGACTCGCCTTCAGAGCGCGCATTCCTTCCATGAAGGCGGGACGGGTGATTCTCAGTTGCAGCGTCTGCGAGTCGTGACAATCAATGCAGGCGACCGGATGTGAAATCAACTGCCGCGCTTCAACGTAAGGCATCTGATTTAGTTTCTCGAAGCCTTTGGTAATGTCGCCGCCGCCGAGTTGTTTATAGGTAGTGTAGGCTGAAGCATGACAGTTGATACACGTGCCGGGTTGCTTGACGACCTGTTGCCGCTCAGTAAAACTTTGATCTTCGAGCATGTAGGCGTGACCACGCTCTTCACGAAAATCTTTAGCGAAAGCGTAGCCCGCCCACATGGTCTTCAAGCGTGGGTCTTCTTCAAGGCGTGATTGTGAAACGATGGAGCGCGGGTCGGCGTTGGTGGGTGTGCGCTGCATGGCTTCGCTGCCGCCGTAGCGCGTGCGCTGTTGATCGACCGTCCGCCGGTAACCATCGTACTGCAAAGGAAAATTCTTGCCCCACACCGCCGGGTCAGCCGTATCATCGTTGAGTTCGACGACGCGGAAGAAAGGGTTGCGCGCTTCCTGTTGACGCTCGAAGATATTGACCAGTAGCGCCACGCCGGCCACCGCCGCGAGCATTGTAATCAGCGCCGTCAGCGCCACCAGCCTGAAGGTTCGGTATTTTCCGACGCGTTCGCTGTTCTTCGTCTCCGGTGAAACTTTCTCATCTTCAGCCATAGGAATCGCCTCTCAAGTTGTTTTCCAAATCAACGCAGATGACCGACTGTGCTGTGACAACGGACGCACGACAACTGCCCTTCGTCCGTTCGATGGACGCCTTCGATAGCTTCCACAATCTCCTGATGGCACTTGCGGCACGACGCTTCGGTGATGGCGTGGTTGCGCGGGGTGATTTGCAGAGGGTCTGGGAAGCGTCCGGTGGTGAAACCGAAAGAATGCCAGAAGCCGTTGGAAGCCTTCGTCGCGTACTTCGGGATGAAGCCCGAAGGCGTGTGACAGTCGTTGCAGACGGCGACCGCACGGTGGCTCGACTTCAACCAGCCGTCGAAGTGCTCCTGCATGATGTGGCAGTTGGCGCACGCCGCCGGGTTATTCGTCATGTAGGACCCGCCTTTGGCGTAGAGAAACGTGTAGCCGCCGATCCCGACGATGAGTCCGAGCGATACGCCGATGAGAATTCCTTGAAGAGTTCGCAGGTTCATAGATCAGTATTAGATTAAACCATCGCTCAAACACGTCAAGCTAGACGCTGTTTTGTCAGAGGGGCCGTGCCTCACAGCTACGTAACTGCCAGGTCACATACTGTCTATCACACATGATGCAATGCACCGCACGCCAGTAGGCATTCATCAGTCGCACTTCTTCTGCGGTTACTGACAGAGTTTCCTGAAATTCAGCGACCGCCATCTTGGTGTCACCCTTTCTGTAGTTTTCTCAAATCTTTCATCACGGAACCGCGTTGCTGTACGGCAAGGGGAAGCTATCATGGTTTACCTGTTATTCTTAGCGAGACTGAAGCCGATTTGCTCGATCATCCTGCCTTTTACTACAAAGCTGAAGAAGGCTGTGTGACTTTTGTCATTTCGCACCGGCATCTTTCTGATCGATGATTTAACAGCTTACAGATGAAGGAAGAGAAAATATGCAACACATTGATTTAGCATCCATTGAAAAATACGACGAAACGAAATTCACCCGCCCGGAAATTTTCAAGGGCGAACGCTTACGCACGCTGCTCCTCTGCCTTGCGCCGGGTCAATCAGTGCCGTCGCACAGGCACGAAGGCTTTGAGATTCAACTCCAAGTGTTGCGTGGCGAAGCCGAAATTACGCTCGACGGCGAGCAAGTATCATTGCACGCCGGAGATATTGTTTTGGTTGACGGCGCAAATGATTTCGCGCCCGTCAACCGACAGGGAGAGAACTTTGCGATGTTAATCACGCTCGTGCGGAAGTAAACCGCTCGAATCATCTGTGTCCGTCGCTTCATCGCAATGCTTACAATCGAGTTTAAAGCCGATGCGTGAGGCTCGGCCTTCTTCACTTAAGACCCACGGACGTGAAATGAGCGGCGGATTGTGGCGGACGTGCTGGCGATGACCGCATTCGAGTTCGGCGCGCCAGTCGCCGATCTCGTCTTTGTGAAAACCTGTGATGTTACGATTCACCGCTCTTCAATCTTTGGATGATGCGCGAATGTAGCCGGTGCTGGTGTGCTTGCCTGACACGGGACGCCACCAGAGAAGGATTGAGAGCGTGACGAGAAAACAAATGCCGCTTGAGATGACGAGCGGAAGCAGCATCGAGTAGTGACTTGCGAGCGCGGCTTCGACCGTCGCTGACAAAATCCAAAGCTGCGTGACGTTAATCATGACGAGCATGATGAGGCGAGCTTGCCATACGGCGGCGCGCCCGCGTCCGTCGTGATGGATTTCGCGTCCCGTTTGTACTCTCGTTCCTATCTGTCTGGCTTGAAAATCTTCACCCGCATTAAATCGCGTGTCCATCCCGCCCCGCCTTTCTGCCTATCGCCCAGACCTCACCATCGCGCACTTCGAGTTCAATCAAATCGAGCGGACGCGGCGGCGGACCGTACAAGACGTTCCCTGTTGCGACATCGAACGCGCCTTCGTGACACGGGCATTCGAGCCTTTGATGCTGCCGTGCATAATAAACCGGACACGCGAGGTGCGTGCATTTTTGCCCGTAAGCGTGATACTCGCCCGCTTCGGTGCGAATCAAAATCGCGGAATCCTTCTCGGTCGGGTAACGAAAGTTGAGCGCCGTGTTGGGCGCAAGCGTCTCTGCGCCTTCGATGCGCGCTGCCGGAAGATTCGGCACGCCGCGCGAATCGATCACGGACTTTCCCGCGAATCCGGCTGCGCCTAAAAAGAGCGCAGCTGATGTCAGTCCCAGAAAGTTGCAGAAATCCCGACGCATGACTTGCGCTTCCTCGTCGCGTTCGTAAGGAAAATCTTTCCGGTGCGGGGCGGTTGCTCGGCGCACATCGCTTTCGTTTGACGAATGATCTTCTTCATTCGTCATCACGCGCTTGATCGTGTCATTGAGATTATTGGCGCTCATCGTCATTGCTTGATAGAACTAGAATTCGTTGCTCTTGTCCGATTCTTCAACCTGCATATCAATCCATGATTCCGGCGGCGTCGGCATTGCGGATTGTTGTTCATTTTCCGCGAGTTTCAGTCTACCTTCAAACACGCCGCAACCATCCACGTTTACTTCATCCGCGTCAGTTGGCAGCATCAAATAGACTTTCGTTTCGACGTGCTGATTGCCAAAGACATGGACGTTGACCGGCTTCGTGCGCCGCAGGGGAACGATCTGTTCGTATTTTCCAAACGAGATTGCGCCCGTCGGACACACGCTCGCGCACATCGGCTGTAAGCCTTCGCTTGATCTGTCGTAGCACATATCGCATTTCATCTGAAGATGCATCTGAGTGTTGTATTTCGGCACCCCGAACGGACAAGCGTTGACGCAGTTGCGGCAATCGAGGCAGCGCGGCTTGAGAGCCGACATCACAACTCCGTCCTCGTTCATCTTGATCGCATCCGCCGGGCAGACGAGCGCGCAGGTCGGCTCCGTGCAATGCATACAGACGGTCGGCATCGTGGCGGTCGTCTCCGCGCGATCAATGTAGTCCACAAAGATCATCGAATAACCTTTGTGCGTTGCACACTCGCGGCACGCGGCAACGCACGCGCGACAGCCGATGCACCGCTGCGGGTCAATGAACATCGTCTCTTCCATTATTTACCTCTTTGTACTTCACTTAATGACGCGCCCTTGCGTTGCGCCCCGACAATCGGCAACTGCCGTGAATGAATTTTCTCGATACGCGCGGAGCAGGCTTTGAATTCGGGAATCTTCGATGTCGGATCGAGCGCCGGATTAGTCAACTGATTCGCTGCCTGTTGCTCGCCCCAATGGTATGGGATGAAGATCGTATCGGGTCGAATCGTGCGCACGATCAAAGCAGGAAAGACGCCTTCGCCGCGCCGCGAAATTACTTTCACCCGCTCGCCGTCATTGACGTTCAGCTTCATCGCCGTCTCAGGATGAATCTCGACGTAAGGTTCGGGACACTGCTGGACGAGAAAGCCGATGCGCCGCGTTTGGTTGCCGGAGAGATACTGATAGACGACGCGCCCGCTCGTGAGAATCAACGGATATTCATCGTCCGGCACTTCATTCGGCGGATTGTCTTCAACAGCGTGGAACTTCGCTTTGCCGTCCGGGTGATAGAAGCGTTCTTCAAACAGGCGCGGTGTGCCGGGATGATCTTCCGTCGGGCAGGGCCAGAAGATACCGTTGTTCGCTTCGATCTTCTCGTACGTGATGCCGTAATAATCGCAGTTTGCACCGCGCGACGCGACGCGCAACTCGTCGAAAATATCGCGTGGGCTATTGAAGCCGAAATACTTTCCGCGTCCCATGCGGCGCGCGAGCTCCTGTATGATCCACCAATCTTGACGCGCTTCGCCCGGCGGATCGTTCGCCTTGTTGATTTTGACGACGCGCCCTTCGCTGCTGCACGTCACGCCTTCGTCTTCGCTCCACGCCGAGCCGGGCAAAACGACATCGGCATAACGCGAGCCTTCGGACATGAAGAAGTCAATGCAGACGTAAAAATCCAATCCTTCGAGTGAGCGGCGCACCGCGTTTGTGTCCGGGAGACTCACCATCACGTTGTTGCAGATCGAAAGCAGACCGCGAATCTCACCTTCACGCATCTTATCGAACATCTCAACGACCGAGACGCCAGCTTGCGGCAGTTCTTCTTCGGGCAAATCCCAAACCTTGCAGACGTGCTTGCGATGTTCTGGGTTTGTGATCGAACGTTGACCGGGAAGCTGATCGGCTTTCTGCCCGTGTTCGCGTCCGCCCTGCCCGTTGCCCTGTCCGGTGATCGTGCCGTAGCCGCGACCGAGTGCTCCGATCTTGCCTGTCGCAAGCACAAGGTTGATGTATGAAAGGACGTTGTTGACGCCGTTTGTATGATGCTCGATGCCACGCGCGTGCATCACCATGCCGGTCTTCGCTCGTCCGTAAAGACGCGCCGCTTGCACGATCTTTTCGGCGGGCACGCCGGAGATTTGCGAAGCAACGTCGGGTGTGTAACGCTTCATCAAGGCTTTTGTCGCTTCCCAATCATTCGTGCGTGAATTGATGAATGCTTCATCCGTTAAGCTTTCTTCAATGATGACGTGGAGCATTCCATTGGCGAGCGCAACGTCTGTTCCCGGCTTGAGTTGAAGATGCAGATCACCTTGTCTGGCGGTTGGCGTCTCTCTGGGATCAACGACGATCCAGCGTCCGCCGTTGTCGCGCTGCTGCCATAGAAACTTATTTAGAACTGGAAACGTCTCGGCACAATTCGCGCCCGCAATCAACAAAACTTCGGCGTGCGGAATATCGCTCCACGGATTCGCGGCGCGGTCGATGCCGAACGCTTTGTTATTTCCTGCCGCCGCAGAAACCATGCAGAGCCGCCCGTTGTAATCAATGTAGCGCGTTCCCAATCCGGCGCGCGCAAACTTGCCCATCAAATATGTCTTCTCCGTCGTCAAAGACGAACCGGAATAGACGCCGACGGAATCCTTGCCGTGCTTGGCTTGCAGCTCTTTGAACTTTGAAACCACCAGGTCGAGAGCCTCATCCCACGTCGCACGGTGAAACTCGCCATCGCGTTTGATGAGCGGATAGAGCAGCCGGTCGGGGTGGTGAACTTGCAGGTACGCGGTCACGCCTTTCGGGCAAAGTTTCCCTTCGTTGACCGGGAAATCGTAGCGCGGCTCGAAGCCGACGACATGTTCCTTTTCGACGAGCAGATTAATGCCGCACTGCACGCCGCAGTACGGACAGTGCGTCGGCACCACCTTGTCAATGATGCGGTCGGCGCGCCAGCCTCCGTGCGGCTCGTCATGCAGATGCGGTCCGAACTGTTCGATAATCTGCGCTAGGTTTTCGACTTTGCTCATCCGATGAATCTCTTCATTAAAAATCACTGTGTCCCGCTTCGGCTCTCGAACCGGCGAAGACGTCCTCCTCGCGCTTCGGCAGCCCGGCATAAGCCAAGCCGCGCATGATGCGCTTGCAGCGCGGGCAGTAGTCTTGCAGCGTCTTGCCGTTGCCCATTGAATAGTCGAAGCCGAGCTTGTCCACGACCGTCTTCAGATCATCGAGCCACAGTTGCGCGACAAACTCAGTGCCGCATCTGGCACATTTCGCCTGCGGCATCTCGCGTGCGCGTTCCTGATAAAGCTCGACGCCAATTGACGCGGGACGCTGCACAACGTGGAAGAGCTTGCCGAACGGCAAATAGAAGAGCGTCATAATCACCAACGCCTGATGCGTAAGCGCGATGAACGAGTACATGTAGCCTTGAAGCCAAAGGCTTGAAACCGTCAGCATCAAGCCCGTCACGGAAACCGCAATCAGCAACAGATGCGGCACGAAGTCGAGCATGAACTGTTGCAGCGCAATCGCGCCTCTGTCGCGCAAACGACGATGAATGGCAATCGCGCAACCGGCGATGACCATCATCGCCGTAAAGTCGAGCGCGTGAAACGTGACCCAAGCCACAACCTCACGCCCGTCCATCACGTTTAAGGGAAAGCCAAACAGATAAGCGCGGTAGCCGCGCTCGCCTTCGAGTTTGAAGTGAACCCAGCCGAAGACGAGCGGAAAAGTAATCAACGCCGAGAGGACGCAGCCCCACATGATGAGGAAGTGCATCAACCAACGCGTGAAGCCGCGTTTGAAGATGAAGCGTTGCGCGACGAGGCTCGTCGCCACCGTTTTCGCCGCGCTCGCGGTGTTCGTCAAGAACTTGTCGCGTTGACGGTAAAGCTGCCAGCCGCGCCGCCAATAAACTCTCGTCGCCGGGCGTTGCAACCACACGCAGTAACGGAAAACGATGGCGCCAAACGCGACGACGCTTGCCACCGTGTAACCGAAAAGAGCCGCGTCGTAGTGTTCGAGGTTGCGCGAGCCGACGATGATGAGCGCGGTCAGCAGAAAAGACGCGGCGAGCGCGAACAAGATGGGTCGGCGATGCGTCGGCGCTACAGTTTTCGTTTCCCGTCTGATAGTCAGACTCATATAGATTCGATGAAACGCACATCGGCGCGTCTTTCGCCTTGACGCATCGGCGAAATTTGAGAGTTCGGTTGACAACGCGTGATGTCGCTTCGCCGAACGATAAACTTCAGATTTTCTTGGCGAATCATACACTCTCACGCGCCTACCGTTCAATCCATAATTCAGCGAGTTAGCAAATGTTAAAGGTTAGAGAGGCGCGGATTGTTCGCGTCCGCATCGGTGAAGCGCGGCGGAAGATTGTCGAGTTCCTCGCGCACGCGAGCCGCTAACTCCGCACGCTCCGCCGGAGCAAGCAGCGCGTCCGTCCAGCGATAAACTTGCGTCTCCTCAATCTCGTTGTGTGCTTCGAGGCAACGGCAGACGGCGGTGACTCTCTCGCGCAAATCTTCGAGTTGCCGCGAGATGTTCTGTGCGTCAGGATTTGCGCGCAACGCACGTAACGCTTTTATCGCTTCCGCCAACTCATGCATGAAAAAGTCATGGTCGTGCCGTAGCTGTGCAATCACGCTTTGGGCTGTTGCCAAAGACGGCGCATCGCCATCCGCGCCTGGCGGGTGTTCTTCTACCGTGCGGAGGATCGCGGGAAATAAGTGCAGGTGTTCGGCGCGGATGTGCATAGCCAACCGCGCCCAGAACATGTCAAGCCGCTCATAACTCTTCTCGACATCGCCCACGTTGAGCGCAGCGAAGAGTTCGCTCAGCGATTCGCCCAAGTCTGTGTGGTCGTGTCCGAGAAGATCGTTCATGCTTTGCGTTTCATTTGTTCACGCCGTCGCCGTCTGCATCATCTTACTCATGTTACGCGGTTTGAACAGTATTCAGCCGTCGAAGACGGCGGCAGCATAAAGCCCCGTGTGGAGCGAGAGCGCAACGCGGGGTCAGGTTGAAAAAACAACCGAGCTATCGAAGATAGCGACAGACCATTATCGGCAACGCGCTGTCGCCCGCTCACGCGGGCTTGCGTGATTGTTCTACCGCTCACCCCGCGCTCGCCTCACGGCTTCGCACGGGGCTTTATGCTGCCGCCCGCATTCGCGGGCTAAGAACCCATGCCGCATAACATGAGAACTTATTCTCTATCTCCAAAGCGCGCAGGAAGAGAATGTTATTCTCCAAGTGAAAGCTGGAAACTCGGCTCAGGTTTTCTTAAAAAGTAAGGCATGAACTAGCCCGGCAAAAGTCACGAGCCACGCCGCTAGTGCGACATAAATGAAGCACCGCGGGATGAATAATAAGAACTCGAGTTTGAGCGCTCTCGACAGTTGAAACGTGCAAGCCGTGTACATCCCCAAAGGGAAGACCATGCCCCAGTATTGGGGATCGTAACGAAGCGGAAACCGTTTATAGATGTGCCGCCAACAGCCGAGGATGAAAAGCAACGGAATCCACCATGTGCCTGCCGCCCAGAAAAAAAGCGTAAAGCCTTTCAGGAACGGCGTCATCTCGCCGAGAAAACTCCACTCCGGCGCAGCCAGAATCAGACGCGCTCCGGCCAGCGTCGTAATGGCGACCGCGCCCATGTTGATCCAGTACGGCGGCGTCAAAAGCGTGGTGGTGAGATTAACGAACGTGAAGCGGTAAAAGATGAGCGTGATGAGCAACAGGTAAAGCATGCAGCCGACGAGAAACATGCAGAGCGTGAAGAACAACAACGGCGCGCGGTATGCCTCAAAACGATTCGTCAGCAACGTTCCCAAAACTGAAATTGATTGCGTCGCCACCGCCGCGATGAGCCACGCGCCGTTTAAGCCTTTTTCCAGCGGCGGCTTCTCCTCACGCACCGTCACCGCCGCGAAAAAAACGTACATCACAATCGCCCACAAGACGATACCGACGAACCACAAGACGGTGGCTACAGAGTCCTGTCCGGCGACGATGATAAGCTGGCTGCCGAGGACGCACGTCCCGGCGACGACGGTGAAAAATCCTGCCCCCCGTGCGTGATCTGTGATGTCCGCCTTAACGCGCCCGAAGAATCGCACGAGGCGGACGAGCAACAGCAGCCAGAGCGTAGGGTAAGCGATCAGATTGACAACGAGCAGCCCCCACGCCAGCCATCTCATCTCCAGCATAAATGCGGCGATGGAGATAATGCCGGTCGCCATGACGAGCGCGAAGTAGCCGGGAAATAGATTAGCCGCCGCCTGACTGATCCCGCCTTTTCTTGTTTCCGCTTCTTTCACAATTTAACGCCCGAACGCAGATTATGAGTGCTTGAGCATCGTCGGGTGCAGCGCCATGCTAGGCGCCCGACCTATGCGCTCGAATCTTCGGTAGAAACCGTCCGGTTCTTTTCATGTACGCCCGATAGCTATCGCCGAATCGGGCTAGCAGTTTTTCTTCTTCCGTCTGCGTTCGGATGATCAATAGGCAAACGACCAAGCCGCCAGTCACAAATAGAAACCAGTTCGCGGCGATTAACGACATTCCCAGGATGAACAACGCGACTGAGACATAGAACGGATGTCTGACCCAGCGATATGGACCATGTGTGACCAGTGTATGCTCCCGCCGCGTAACTACCGTATCCGTCAGATTCTTCCCAAGCCGTCGAAACGTCCAGAGCCACAGAATGCCGGCGACAACGGTCACACCGACTCCCATCCATCGGAGCCACGTCGGCGATGGCAGCGACGACCAGAGCATTGAGGCCGGATAGACGAGGTAGGCGATCACTTCCAACGCAAGAACACCGGCGACAGGTCGCAACGTCGCTAAAATGAACAGACCCTCCTGCCATCGGTCGAGTGTCTCGCGTGTCGCCTGTGATTGAAGCCTGTAGTAGATACCGACAGGAAACACGACCAGCAAGATAACCAGCAGCACAGCCCGGAATGTTTGATCGTCGTTCATATCCGGTTAGCTCCGCCGATGTGCGCTCACGTCGTCTGTGCGCCTAACGCCGGACTGCACCTGCTCGAATAATGCCATGCCCCAGATTTTCAACTCCGTAACGGTCACGAGCGGGATATTTTCTTCCACGCAGATTTTCATACGCTGCCAACGACTCCTCAAGCGGAGTGATTTGTTCTCCGCCAACCAAGCGATGTATTCTAAACAGGCGCGAATATCTTCTCGCTTTCTTCAGTGCCGCCATCGCTTTTTCCGCGCGATACTCTTGAAAGAATCTGAGCAACGCGAACATCAAGACGATAGCCATGATGACAATCGGGTTCTTAAAATCCTGGAAGCCGCTCGCAAAACTTCCGCCACCGAAATCACCAGAGCCCCGGTGTCCTCCAGCGGCAATCCCACCTTCTGCAAATCATCTATGCCAGCTTCGGCGCAAGGAGATCCGTCATACGCGATTAAAATTTTCATCGTTTCGTTCACAGATCATTTCTCAGCTCAATCATTGCTGTTCTCAATTTGGAAGGACGTAGAGCCCTGATGCCTGAGTAAACGCGGCTACGAGCGTGAGGCAGGATGACTGCCGCATGACGCGGTCTTCGTTCCAAGCGAAGAATGTCAACATCCATTCATTGAGGCCAAGCTAATCTGCTATCAATATGAAAACATCTGATCTTTGAGACGCGCACGCAGTCTCAAAGATCAGATGTTTCTGTTCCCACACTCCATTCCGTGGGCGAGCGATCCCGCGCACGAGTCTTACATGCCCATTCCGCCGCCCATTCCGCCGCCCATTCCGCCACCCATTCCGCCACCCATTCCGCCGCCCATCACTCCGGATTTATCATCTTCCGGTAGTTCAGAAATGACGGCTTCAGTCGTCAGCATTAAGCCCGCGATTGACGCGGCGTTTTGCAGCGCGTAGCGCGTCACTTTCGCCGGGTCGATGACGCCTGCCGC
>JALZJL010000230.1 GCA_030859785.1 Acidobacteriota bacterium | reverse complement strand
TGATCTTTTCCTGCGCCTCAACAGTCAACTTTGATCCACTGAGGAGCACCACCATTGCCAGATGGCCTCTGCCGTTTGGAAGCGTGATGATCCCGACATCATTGGTGACCGAGCCTGCCGCGCCCGTGCCCGTCTTGTCGGCGACCGGAGTGCCGGCGGGAAGATCACCGCGCAAGCGTCGGATACCGGTCGTCGCTTGCTCCATAAATCCGAGGAGGACCGACAGTTGCGTCGGTTGCAGAATGTGACCCTGCTGAAGTCGCGCGAGCAGGTGCGCGAGATCGTTGGCCGTGCTCGTATTCGGATGTTTTCGCTGCCCCGCGAAATCCCGCACCGAAGATCGGATCTCGATGCTTTGGAGATCGAGCGCGCGCATCCGCTGCGTGACGATCTCTGGGCCTCCCACGAGTTGAAGGAGTTTGTCGCTTGAGGTGTTGTCGCTGCGCACGATGGACAGTTCGAGCAACTCTCGAATACTGCGGTCGACAGGCTGACGCCAAAGATCGCTGTTTCCCTGCCAACCCGGCGCGGCCTCGGCAGGCGTGATGCGAACTTTCTGATCGAGCCGCAGCCGATTTTCTTCAACCTCTTTCAGTACGGCGATAGCCAGTGGCAACTTAAAGACGCTGTAGAGAGGCAACTGTTTGGTACCTTCGATGGCAACGACCCGGCCCGTCTCCACATGAAGCACGGCCACTCCGATGGCGCCGCCCGCGCGGTCGCAAATCGTCTTCAAGCGTTCGGTCAGTTCGGCGTCATCGTCTTTCTGTGTCGATGGTTGAAGCACGTCCGATGCGAAGGACTTATCCGAACTCCAAGAGCGCGCACGTCGGTCGGGACTGTGCGCGGAAAGTCCGACTTCTACAAGCATGGCAACCGCGGCAACAACAGCAATAACGGCGACAACTGATGTTCTCATCTGCACTTGGGATCGTTTCATAGATGTACCTCCGATGAAGTTTGAGTATCGCAACGCCCTCTTCAACCGCACCGAGCGAGCGGCTTTCAACTTGATTCGCAGAAAGCGATTACTCAGCGCACGTTATCGAGGTGGCGATTGCAAGGAATTGTTATGGCCGCGGACATCCGAGTCCGTGGCATGTTCACAAACGGCGAGCGAGCGCACGGTAGATTGTTCCGGTGATGCCCGCCGCCACTGGGCCGCTTTCGTCTCTGCCGCGAGTGGCGACCACGACCACCAGGCGCGGATCATTCACCGGCGCGTATGAAGCGAAGATGCCTGTACTTGAATCTTTGCTGACGATTGACCCGGTCTTTCCGGCGACTGTCTGCGACGGATCATGTGCCCCTCTCCCTGTGCCGCGCTCAACCGCCGCGACCATGCCGGGGGCGAGGCGCGCGAGAGTTTCGCGCGGGATGTCGAGATGGCGACGAGTTTGCGCCTCGACTTGAATGCCTTCCTGCTGGATGCGTGGAACGCGCGGCACCAGCAGCGTCCCGCCGTTCGCGATGGCCGAGATGATGGTGGCTAATTGGATCGGCGTCACTTCGACGCCTTCGCCATATGCGCCCAAACGTCCGGCATCAATTGCTAAACCGAAGGACGGCAATTTACCCGCCGACTCACCCGTATAATTAACGCCCGTCGGTTCGCCGAAGCCGAGCTGTCGAGCATATTGGATCAAACGCTCGCTCCCGACTCGCTCGCCTAATGTTTCGAAGTAAGTATTGCTGGAAAATGCCAGTGCCTTCGTCAGGTTAAGCGGTTCCGATTGAGACGTGACGTCGGCCCGGTCGTCTTTCGCACTGATCTTTTCACCGGTTCCCGCTAGCGCGGTCACGAGTTTGAACACAGATGCCGGATTCCAGCCGCGCCTCAGTGCCCATTCCTGATTGACGATTGAATAGACACGACCCGTTTGCGGATTCATCACAATGACGGTGCCGGCATGATCGCCGAGTGCAGCAATAGCGACGCGCCGCACTTCTGCATCTTCGCCGTCCGTGTCATCGCGGGCAATTAACGATGCGATGTCGTCGCTTGATGACTGGCTTGCCACAGCCATAAGTGACTGCACGTTGATCGCCGACTCTGACTTGAATTGGGTTGAAGCTTCTTCAACAACAGGTGGTTCGAGTTGCCTGTCATGGAAAAGTGCCGCGCGGGTGCAGACAATGGTGATAACGAAAACGGCAACGAAAACGATTCCGATCAGCGACGGTGAAGCGCGCCTGGTTTGTTGCCGTGATTCGACCAGGCGACGGATACGCATCAGTAGCTCGCCGCCATTGGCTGCTAACGCAGGCTGCGGCGGCGCGGCCTGGCGGAGGCGTTCCACTTTAGTGAGGGCGCGTGCGTAAAGTAGCGCATCTCCGCATAGAGAGACCGCTAAATCATCGCACGCCTGCTCGCGCTCAAGACGAATCCGGCGAGATACCCACCAGACGGCAGGGTGATAGAACAGAAGCGTCTCAGCCACAGTTTGCATCAGATTAACCAAATAATCGTGCCGCCGAATATGCGCTAACTCATGCGCGAGGATGGCCTCAAGCTGTGGCGGGGTCAGATTAACGAAAGCACTTGCGGGAATAAGAATCACGGGTTTCAGCCATCCGACGGCTGTCGGCACATGCACCAGCGACGACTTTAGAAGCCGCACGGGTTTGGTGACGCGCAGTTGCAGCGAAAGCCGCGTGAGCGTTTCTTGCCAATGTTCAACGACTGTGTGCGTTCCCTGTAGCTTGAGACGTTCGGCGTAAATCAATCCACCAAGCAATCGGATTGATAGAGCAACGACTCCCAACGTCCATGCCACCAACAACCACGGCAGCATCGACTCGAGCTGTTGCATTAGAGGCTGCTTCAGAACTCGGTACATCCAAATTGCTGAGACGGACTTTTGATGTACGACCGTTACATCAGCAGGCAGGGATGAAGCGCTCAGTTCTTTATCAGGCGGAGAAGCAAGCAGCATTTCATCCGCCGTCATTCCAACCACCGTTGACGACGAAATCCACAGCTTCAAAGTTGTCAGAGCGGGGACAATCAGTATCACAGACAGTGCCGCGCATGATGCGGCGTAACGAGCGCGTGGAGAGTGTCCGCGCAAAAGCGCTAATGTGCCGGCGAGGAGAACGGCGATGCCTGTGCCTTGCCAGAGAAAGTGAATCAACGCCCATCCGAGGGCGTCCAGGAGCGTCGGCGAGAGAATGGTTTCAAGTGATCTCACTTGTCATCTCCTTCCAGCTTATTAAGAATCTGTTCGATTTGCGCCAGGTCTTCAGCCGAGGCTTCTTTGGCGGCCAAAGCCTGCATCACAAGTCCTTTGGCTGACCCGTCAAAAGCTCTCGCGAGGAGATCACTGACAAGCTGCCGTTGGGTCTGCTGTTGCGTCAGACGCGCGCTGTAAATCTGCGGGCGCTCGGAATCGTCGCGATTGACCAGACCTTTTTCAGTCATGATTTGCAGCATCTTCAGCACCGTCGTGTAACCCGCTTCGGTTTGACGCTCTTGATTGAGGCGGTTGAGAACCTCGCGCACAGAGATGGAACCATGCTGCCAAAGCACGCGGAGAATCGCCAACTCCAGATCGGTTGGTCGGGGCGGCGGCGTGCGTTTCTTTTGATTAACCATCGTCGTTTGTACCTTACCGAAATCATTATTGACGAAAACTTTCGTCATTGTCAACGAATTTTTTCGTCAATAATAATATCCGCGCGTATCGGGGGTATTCGCATTGGACGCAAGAAAAATAATCACCGGTTGGGTGAAACCTTTTTCTCTCACCTGATACTTATAGACGGTACGACGAAAACGGTCTGCACATGGACGCGACGAGCCTGACTCATCCAAGCATATTTGC
>JALZJL010000199.1 GCA_030859785.1 Acidobacteriota bacterium | reverse complement strand
AGCCATCTTGCCTTGATTCTCCCTACGACCAGAGTCCTCCGCTCCTTGCCTCCATTTAACGGAGGTGTTAACCAGAGTCAGTGAGGGCGGGTGCGTGCCGAAGTTGTCGCGGAGAAAGCCGTCGAGGGAGCTCTTAGATATCTCAAAACAGAAGCTCCGGTCGGAGAACATTTAGCCGACCAGTTGCTCATCCCACTTGCGCTTGCCGGCGGCGGATGCTTTGTGACTGGTACCCACTTCCTTCATAAGACGACCAATGTTGAGATCATCAAGAAATTCTTAGACGTTGACATTACTGCCACCCCGGCGGCGAACCGAGGGTGGACGATAGATGTTCGCTCTTAAATGACGCGAGGTCTGATGCTGAAGGATAAGGCGATTAAGCTTTACGTTTTCGACGCCGACGGCACGCTGCGGCGCACGACCGTCGAAGGGCTATCGTGTCCGAATCAGCCCGGCGACTGGGAGTTGATATCCGCCGTGCGCGAGCGGCTGGCCGAGATTGATTGGGGTACGCATGGAGCGCGCTTCAGCATCGCTTCTAACCAAGGCGGCGTCGGGATGGGTTACATGACTTACGAAATGGCTTACCAATTACTCGCCGACATGGTTGTAGAAGCATTCGGCGTGATGACTCCGCCAGCAGGGTCAATCGAGATCTGCCCGCACGCCCCACACGCCAACTGCCCGTGCCGTAAACCAAAGCCGCTGATGCTCATTCGCCTGATGCATCGCTTTCGCGTCACACGCAATGACACGCTCTTCGTCGGCGACATGGACAGGGACGAAGAGGCCGCGCGCCGCGCCGGAGTAAGATTCCTTTGGGCGCACGAGTTTTTTAACCCGTAGATCCAGCATGCGTAGGATCGCATCCCATCAGTGAATGCCGGAACGCCTCCACTAACTGCCAACTGCATCCTGAACGCTCTCACTCGCGCCGAATACGAACATCTCAGGCCGTACCTCGAACCCGTTAATCTGTCGGTCGGAGAAATTCTCTGTCGCGCTGACGAACCTCTCAGGCACGTTTTCTTTCCGAATCGCGGCACGGTCTCGGTCGTCTCTGTTTTTGCCGACGGCGGAACTGTTGAAGTCGGGATGGTCGGCAATGAAGGCATGTTCGGTGTCTGTACCTTTCTCGGCAGCATCACCTCACCTTTGGAAGCCAAAGTGCAACTGCCGGGCGACGGCTTGCGGATGCGAGCCGAGGTGCTCAAGAAAGAGTTTAAGAAGGGCGGGCATCTGCAGGATTTACTGTTGCGCTACACGCAAGCCTTCCTCCTTCAAGTCGCGCAGACCGCGGCTTGTAACCGCGCTCATTCCATTACAGGGAGACTGGCGCGATGGCTGCTGATGTGTCAGGACAGAGCACATTCAACAGAGTTGGAGTTGACGCATGAAGCCATCGCCCTGATGCTCGGCGCACGCCGCGCAGGAGTCACCGTCTCAGCGGGTCTCCTGCAGGATGAGGGTGTCATCAGTTACCGGCGAGGTCAGATCACGGTCACTGACCGCGCCGGGCTGGAAGCGATGTCGTGCGAATGTTACCTGCTGATGAAGAAAGAATTTGACCGCTTGGTGGGTAGTCATGGTTACGCTCGATAAAAGCAAACCCGCCTCTCGAAAAACATACCGCGCGTTATTTAGACGTTTGAGCGCATATGGAATCAGCCTATGATTCGCTGTCTGAGACGAGTGTGCAAAAGACGGGGCCACATCAGTGGGGCGCGGAGGCCGGAGTCCGCGACGCTTGTATTCCACGTCTTTTGCCTTTTCTCTCGCTTGGAATCATCAGTCCGGTTGTAGTTTGCCTCTTCTCTGCGACTCCTGTGCGGGCCAGTCGGCGGAAAGCTTTCCAGGGTTGGTCATCAGAGCCCGCACGCCTTTCCATCGCGCCGCTCCCCTGTCCCGACCTTCAGCTTGATACTTTGCGGTGGGTCCCGGCCTCGGAATGACGGAAGCGATGACTCCCGACTCCTCTGACCTACAACCATCTGACGCGGAACTCATCCGCCGCGTCGCGCTTGGTGACGTCCAAGCCTTCGCTTTGTTGTACGACCGCTACTCCCCCAAACTTTTCGGCTTACTGCTCCGCACCCTGCGCAGCCGCGCGGAGGCCGAAGACGTGTTGCAAGAAGTCTTCCTCGAGGTGTGGCTGAGCGCCGCTGACTTTGACGAGACACGTGGCCGCCCCTTCACCTGGTTAGTGCTCCGCGCACGCAGCCGCTCCATAGACCGCGCCCGCGCTCTCGCTGCTAGCCACCGCGCGGCGGTTGAGTCGCAGCGTGAAGCTCCACAATGGGACTTCTCAGACGCCTTTGAAGATGTCATCAGGTCTGAGCAAGGCAGGATTGTTCGAGAGGCACTGGCCGCGCTCCCCGATAAGCAGAGGCGCGCACTCCTGCTCGCGTACTTCGAGGGACTGAGCCAATCCCAAATCGCCGTCTGTTTAGGTTTGCCGCTTGGGACGGTGAAAACGCAAATGCGCGCTGGCCTGACGAAGTTGGTCCGAATGCTGCGCGATCCGGATCATGGGGCAGGTAAGCGACGAGGAAAGTAAGGTGACGAAGGTTAAGAGGGTGCAGGTTGAAGCTCTTCCGGTGCGGGCGGAACGATCACAGTTAGCGGACTCGCGAAATCAAGGAATTGTGGAGGCTCGTTCGTGAACGGCACACCAACTTCGGGTGCTTATACACCCCCTACCGGTTGAAGTCGCTGTGTGAAAGGTTACACAATTTTGATGACTGAAAGCTCTTTGCACTTCGAGCGCTCTTCAGCTCTTGAAGCCCGTGTCCGCTTTCGGCGACGGAGTTAGGTCGCACATCTTTTGCGTTCAAAACTTTTCCGCAAGTGGGCCGCGCGCTTTACTAATCTCATTCTTCAGATGTGCGACACGCGCCTGCGCCTCTGCCAAATTCTTCGTCGCCTCGGCAGACGTGCCGGTGGCAATTTCGAGCCTCGCCCGGGCGTTGGCGACGGCTTCCCTGTAAGACGCCTCGGCCGCCTCTACTACCAGATGCGCGGCATACGCCGTTTGGTCAGCGAGGTCGGCTTCCGCTTGTGCTAATTGCTCTACGAGGCGCATCACTTCTTCTGTGCTCATCGCGATTTCCTCAATTAAATATCTAGCTAATTCGTTGTCAAATCCAGGGAGCTGTGTGGGATTACCACCGGTGCCTCCTGCCCCCCCACGCCGCGCCGTATCGAACGCCGCGAGGAGTCGCGCCGAAGCCCCGCAGCTTGTCATCATCAAAGACCACCTGGTCGCCGATCCTGCCCTTCTTTAATCGCACGCCGATGCGTCTGAGACTCACGTCTCGCTCAAACGCGCGTGTGGCAATACCCAGCAAGTCGGCAGCCTCTTTTTGGTTCGTGCATACTGTAGTGATGAAAGTCACGATACAGAGCCTCGTCAATGTTCGGGGCTGACGTGGCGCATCACGTTTCTGTGATGACCGTCAGCGCGGTGACCCCGGAGAAGTCATCCGTCTGATTCTTCACTCACTGCCGGCTGTATTTCTTCCGCGCTTCGGCGGGGCCGCTGGCTGTTTCGGGTTTAGTCCAGGCTTCAGCGGCATGAAATCTTTTAGCGCAGACTCCGGTACCAGCCAAGATGAATCTCTTAGCTCTGTCGTTTTCAAGTAAGCGCCGGGAAGTCCACCACGCAAGATCTGTCTCAGTTGATGGGTGAAGGTGCCTAAATAGTGAGGGTCTATTGTAGTTAAACAGCGCTGGAGGTCAGCTAAGAACTGCTGCTATAGATAGTTACGATTGAATTTTGTGTTTGAGTTGTCCGTCACAATGCTTTAATCGTCCCTTCGTCGTTGAACGCGGGGAACTAGACACTTATACTGTTGGCACTAACAAGTAAGAGGATAATAGCCGAGTAACGGCTGGCGAGTTTACGTTCCGCTCCAACTTAATGCAAGAAGAGAAAATTACTGCCCCCGCCCGTGTCCGATCGTTCGGCAATTTCCTGCGCGCCTATCGACTTCAAGTTTTAATTATCCTTGCGCTCGCGTTCGCCATGCGCGCCGGTGTCCCGATCGCCCGTCCCGAAGTTGCGGCAGACATCGGATACCGTACGACGGCAATTAATATCTTAGAGGGGTACGGATATTCGACGGACACGCACTCCCGTACCGCCCGAGCAAAGCCGCCGTCCTCGTTTACCCGCTATTCGTCGCCGCCGTTGACACCCTGTTCGGACGCCACGAGTTTGTCGTCAAAGTGCTGCAAGTTTTTATTGACCACCTCACTTGGCTGCTCATCACCTTTCTAACACAGGGAATTGTATGGCAATCGCAATCAACTACATCGGACAACCGACAAGACGCTTTAACGGGCAGGCGAATGGTGACGGGCGAAGCGAAACATGCCGTCGAGTACAACGTGCCGAATCTCACTTGCGGCTATGTCGTTTCGAGTGGAATCGCCAAATGCAAGATCAAGAAGTTTGACGCGGAGAAACCGCTCAAACGTGAAGGCGTAGTGCACGTCTTCACGCACGAGAACTGTCCGAGCTTCGCGTGGTTCGACCGCAGTTACAAGGATGAGGTCGCCGTTCCCAATGCACCCTTTCGCCCGCTCTATGACAATGAAGTGAAATATAGCGGGCAGCCTATCGCTTTGGTCGTCGCGGAGAAATTTGAGATCGCGCGTTACGCGGCGTCGCACAATCAACGTACTTGAAAGACTAAGGAGAACTTATGCCGAACACAGATGTAGCGCTACGCTTCGTCGGGTTGGAAAACAAGATGAGTCTCGACGAATACAACTTCGAGCACTTTCGCACCAAACACCTTCTGAGTGACGCGAAAGCGACTATCGAGGAGCGGGGTATCAAGCCGGGCGAGATGGCGCCCGATTTCGAGTTGCCGCGCGTCGGGGGCGGGAGCCTTCGCTTGAGCGAACTGCAGGGCAAGCCCGTCATCCTCCACTTCGGTTCGTTCAGTTGACCGATCACTGCAGGCTCGGTCGAGCCTCTCAGCAAGTTGCACAGGAACTGGAACGGTGAAGTCGAGTTCGTTGATGTCGTCATTCGACAGGCTCATCCCGGTCCCCGTGTACCGACCTATCACAGCTTTGAGCAGAAGATGCGCGACGGCGAAAGGTATAAACGCGAAGACGATATCGCGTGGACGGTGCTGGTTGATGATCTTCCTGGGTCGACGCATCAAGTTTATGGCGGGCTTGCCGACCCGACATATATCATTGACGCGAAAGGTCGCGTCGCGTTCTACAGCATGTGGACGCACGCGCCGACTTTGCACACGAGTTTGGAGATGCTCAGGACGCAGGGTTGGCGCGGAGTCGTGGGCGGCGGCGTGGATAAAACGCCGCACCTCGCTGCTGCGATGACGGACGGCTGGAAAGGCTTGCGGCGCGGGTTACCGCAGAGTTTGATAGATATCGAAACAGCCTCCCCGACGGTCGGCATCAGCACATGGCTCGGTTATCAACTGCGTCCGTTGACTGCGCCGATGACGTTGCGCGCGAAACCGCTGCCTGCATCCGCGAAGATCGGTCTCGGCGTCGGCGCGGCGGCGATGCTTTTCCTCAGCGCGAGGGCTCTGATCCGCGACCGGAGCGGGTATGGCTCGGAACGCAGACGCATCAGGATGCGTCCGCGCAGGCGTCGGTAGGGCGCGAGCATTTACAATGGATGAAGCTCACAGGCCATGAAACTTAAGCCGATCAATAAACAGGTCGTCGTCGTCTTCGGCGCTTCGAGCGGCATCGGGCGGTTGACCGCGCTGCAATTCGCCGAGCGCGGGGCGAAGTTAGTCGTCGCGGCGAGAGGCGGACGGGGGCTTCGCACGCTCGTTGACGAAATACGACGTAGAGGCGGACAAGCCGAGTACGTCGTCGCCGATGCGTCGAATTTCGAGCAGGTCAAACGAGTCGCGGAACGGGCTGTTGAAAGTTACGGTCGGCTCGATACGTGGGTGCAAACGGCGGGCGTCGGGATGTGGGCGCGCTTCGAGCAGACGACGCCGGAAGAGTGGCAGCGCATCATTGATGTCAACCTCAACGGGCAGGCATACGGTGCAATGGCTGCGCTGCCGCATCTTCGCCGCAGCATCAACAAGCATGGCGGCTGCTCGCTGATCCACGTCTCGTCCGGCGAATCCGTACTGTCGCCTCCGCTCCAAAGCGCCTACACCGCTTCGAAGCACGGGATGCGCGGCTTCCTCGAAGCTTTGCGGTCGGAGCTAAACCACGAGGGTGTTTTAATCAGTGTCACCGAAGTGATGCCATCGGGGATCAACACGCCGATCTTCAACAACGCGCGGACTAAGCTCGGCGTTAAGCCGAAGCCGCTGCCGCCGCTCTACCAACCGCAGGTCGTCGCCGACGCGATTCTCTACGCCGCCGAACACCCGACAACCGAAATCGTCGCGGGCGGCGCAGCGAAAGCGGGCATGATCGCGCAGCAGCTTTCGCCGCGCTTGCTGAATGCATTTCTATCGCGTGCAGGTTACACGATGCAGCGAAGCGACGAGCCGAAGTCAGAACGCGCGCCCGACAACCTGTTTCAGCCGCTCGAAAATGAAACCCGAATCAAAGGTGACTTCGACTTACAAGCCAGACGAGGCAGCTTCTACACTTGGAGCAAGACGCACCCGACGACAAGTTCAGCCGTCGCCGGCGCACTCTTAGGCGGGGCGCTTTTATTTCTCGCAACACACCTTACGACAAATTATCGAGAGCGAGAAAGACAGTGGTTGGAGAGCATATCTTCGTGAACCTATGTGTCCTTCGTGGTTGATTAACTTTCCTTCACCATATAAGGACACGAAGGACGCTTAGGAACATAAAGATACCTAATGTGTGACTCTTTTTGAGAATCCATTGAACCGAAACCTTTGTAGAATGCTGGTGACGAAACCAAAAGTTCTACCAAAGGAGTGGTTCAATGGATCGAGACACTTTTATCATTACCGTCTATTGTTTGATAGTCGAAGCCTACCAAACTGTGAAAGAAAAATATCCAATAAGGCGCGGTGGTTTTTCGCCAGCACTCACGGATCAAGAGGTCATCACGATGGAAATCTGCGGCGCGTACTTCAAACTCCATCTGGATAAAGACCTCTTCGAGTATTTTCAGAGTCATTACAAAGAGTTTTTTCCAAACTTGAGGGACCGCCCCGCCTTCATTCGTCAAGCCGCCAATCTGTGGCAAGTCAAGACTGCCATCTGGCAATTGATCGTCGAGCGTAGTGGACAATCTGAGACCCCGGTGCAGGTGATTGACACCTTGCCACTGCCGGTGTGTACTTACACTCGTGCGTGTCGTGACCGGTGTTTCAAAACTTTCGCCGATTATGGTCATTGTGCCGCCAAGAAGTTGGACTATTACGGCTTCAAATTAGGGTTGCGAGTCTCGGCCCTCGGGATGATTACCCACTTTCCGCTGCTCAATGCACGCGCTCATGATGTCAATCATACAAACGCTTTGGTCGAAGGCTTTGGTGGTCTATGTCCAGCCGATAAAGGCTTTATCGATCCATTTCGGCAACCGCTGCTACTGGAGCGATACGGAGTCAAGATTGTCACTCCGGCCAAATCCAACATGAGCGAAGCACACCCACGCGCGTTGCGAAGGTTTTGCTCACGGATTCGCAAGATTGTGGAGACCGTCGGTTCACACTTAACCGAACGCTTTGCGATTGGAATGATTCGGGTGCATGACATCTGGCACTTTCAACATCGCCTGATTCGTAAAATCTTGGCGCATACACTCATGGTATTTCTCAATCTACAACTTAAACGTGACCCGTTAGACCTTGATGGTCTTGTCTCAGCATAAAAAGAGTCACACATTGGGTAAAGATTTGTGAGATGACTCTATTAAACAAGAATAGATCGAGTGAACCAAAACATGACTAAGAAGATGACTAAGACTGAAGAAGGGTACTGTTGCAAGAACTGCTTGAGGCTATAATCGCGTCACCAACTTCATCCTTTAATCAACGCGAGGTCTGACTCATGAAGCGCGACTCGTCCCCCTTTAAGTGGCGGCAC
>JALZJL010000168.1 GCA_030859785.1 Acidobacteriota bacterium | reverse complement strand
GCATCGACCCGGCGCACGACACGCCGCAGGTCTTACGCAGTTACGGCGCGGCTCAGACCGAGGCCGCGGCGAACGAAAAGTTTGGGCGTTGGGAGTTTTTGACAGGCGAGCCGGATGAGGTTAAGCGCATGGCGCAATTTTTTGGACTTAGCTACTTTGAAGACCGGGATCAAGTTATTCACTCGCTCCGCACGGCCCTCATCGCACCCGATGGCCGGGTACACAAAGTTTACCGCGGCAACGATTGGAAGACGGATGACGTGCTCCGCGACTTTCGTACATTGCTGACGCCATAGCGGGAAGAACAGTCTAATCAACCGTTGAGGCGAGGCTCCGGGTCTGCTGACATGATTTCTTTTGCCGTGTTCACTTCAACAAAAAAGCCTGCTCTGATATTAGAGCAGGCTTTTTACACTCATGACATCGAGATTAGTTTCCCTAACCTTTCAACTTCTTCACTTCCTCGGTCAGCGTCGGAATCACATCGAACAAATCGCCGACGATCCCGTAATCGGCGATGTCGAAGATGGGCGCCTCCGGGTCTTTGTTAACAGCCACGATGGTGCCCGCGTTCTTCATCCCGACGAGGTGCTGAATCGCGCCGGAGATGCCGAGCGCGATGTAAAGTTTTGGTGCCACCGTCTGCCCCGACGAACCGATCTGACGATCAATCGGCAACCATCCGGCGTCACAAATCGGGCGCGACGCAGCCAGGTCACCACCGAGCGCGGCGGCCAATTGTTCGGCCAGCGCGATATGTTCCTGACTCTTGATGCCGCGTCCAATGGCGACGATCACATCGGCCTTCGACAAATCGACGGCCTGCTTCACTTCCTGGAAGGCGGTTTCCGGTTGCATCCGCACTTCGCCAATCTCAACCGCCATCGATTCAACCGGCGCGCCAGTACCCTTCTCCGATTGTTCGCCGCGAAACGCCCCCGATTGGAACGTAGCGAAAACCGGCGACTCGTCCTCTGTCACCACGTCGGCGTCGATTTTGCCGAGAAAGATACGGCGCGAAAAAACCACGCTCCCGCCGTCGTCCGCCGCGAACCGCAAACAATCGCTGACGACGCTGCGACCGAAGCGGGCCGCGAGTTTCGGAGCGAAGTCGCGCACCAGGTACGTGTGCGGCATGATGACGTAACGTGGGTCGAGCGCACGGACGACGTGCTGCATCGCGTCGGTGTAAGCGTCGGGCGTGTACTCGGCCAGTTTGTCGTTTTCCGCCGAGATAACTTTGTCGAAATTAAAGGCGGCAATCTCCCGCGCCGGCCCCGCGTCTTTGTTCAGCACAACGGCGGTGACGGGCTGTTTGAGCGACGCGCCCAACTGCTGCGCGGCGGCAATCGCTTCGAAAGTGATTTTGTTAAATGCGCCGGCGCGGTGCTCGGCGAAAACCAGAATACCGTTACTCATAATTCTTCATGCGTGACAGGTAAGGAGGAAGGCAAAGGTAAAAGGCAAAAGTAACAACCAGTCACGATGGGGCGTTTGTTAATTCTTGATACCGAAAAACTTTTGTTGAGATATTTGACGGGTGACGGGTGACAAGAGAAAAGATGTTGTCTTGTAACTCTTCATATTACCCTCGCCTCGCTGCGCAGCTTATCCGCTAACTGCACGGCGCCCGCTTTGGCGTCGCCATTGCCGAGGAACTGCGTCTGCTTGGTCTTTTCGGGGAAGTAGATTTTCGTGACTCGCTGATGCGACCCACCGTTCGCCGCGGCAGAAGCGGGCGTGACCTCTCTGATCTCCTTCTTTTTCGCGGCCATGATGCCCTTCAGCGTGGCGTAGCGAATCTGGCTGATGCCGGACTGAATCGTTAACAGCGCGGGGTGCGGCATCGTGTACCATTGATACCAACCGTTCTCCAACTCGCGCTTGACGCGCAACTGTTCGCCCGACGCATCAACCTCAATAACGATGGTCGCGTGCGGCATGCCGAGCAGTTCGGCGAGAATCACGCCGGTCTGCGCAAAGCCATAGTCGTCAGACTGCAATCCGGTGAGCACCAGGTCGGGCTGCTCGCCCTTAATCGCTTCGGCTAAAATGGTCGCCGCAGCAAAAGGGCCGATGTGCGCCAACTCGTCGCCGACAACGTGAATCGCACGGTCCGCGCCCCGCGCCAGCGCGTCTTTAATCACACTCTTGACGCGCGCCGGACCCATTGAGCAGACGATCACTTCGCCGCCGAGTTTTTCTTTCAGACGCAGAGCCTCTTCGAGCGCGTAGCCGTCTGACTCGTTGGCCTCGTAAGTCAGATCGCCTTCTTCAATCCACGTCGCAGCTTTGTTAATGCGCAGAATCGCATCCTTGTTCGCAACCTGCTTCATCAAAACGATTATCTTCATGTCAGTTTTCAGTTTCGAGTTTTCAGTTTTCAGATTCAGCAGGACGATTCCGACTGAAAACTGAAAACTCATTCCTCGTAGCGTTTGAAAAGCAGTGCCGCGTTGGTTCCACCGAAGCCGAAGCTGTTCGACAAGGCGTAATTGATATGAGCCTCGCGGGGTTCGTTCGGAACGTAGTCAAGATCACAGTCCGGGTCCGGATTGACGTAGTTAATGGTCGGCGGCAGTTTGTCGCGGGTAATGGCGAGCACCGAGAAGACGGCTTCGATCCCGCCTGCCGCGCCAAGCAGATGACCGGTCATCGATTTGGTGGAACTGACTGCCAGCTTGTAAGCGTGTTCGCCGAATGCCTTCTTAATCGCGAGCGTTTCGAACTTGTCGTTGTATGGCGTCGAGGTGCCGTGCGCGTTGATGTATTCGATTTGTTCAGGAGTGACGCCGGCATCGCGCATCGCCATCTTCATGACACGCATCGGCCCCTCGGCGGTTTCGTCCGGCATCGTGATATGGAAGGCGTCGGCGGTGTTTCCGTAGCCGACCAGTTCGGCGTAAATCCGCGCGCCGCGCGCCCGCGCCGTCTCCAACTCTTCGAGGATCATCATCCCTGCTCCCTCACCGATGATGAAGCCGTCGCGGTCGCGCTCAAAGGGCCGCGAGGCATGTATGGGATCGTCATTGCGCGTCGACATCGCGCGCATCGCCGCGAACCCGGCGACGCTCATCGGAGTGATCGCTGACTCAGCGCCGCCGCAGATCATGACATCGGCGTCGTCGCGCTGAATGATTTTGAAGCTGTCGCCGATGGCGTGCGCGCCCGCCGAACAGGCCGTGGCGGTCGCCGAAATCGGCCCCTTCGCGCCAGTGCGGATGGAGACTTGCCCGGCGGCCAGATTGACGATGGCGGAAGGGATAAAGAAAGGCGAGACGCGGTGCGGGCCTTCGTTCAAAAGCTTCGAGTGCTCGCGTTCGATGGCCCAGAAGTCACCGATCCCGCTGCTGATGTATGTTCCGACGCGCTCATCGTTCTCGCCGGTGATGGCGAGGCCGCTATCTTTCAGCGCCTCGTCGGATGCGGCTATCGCGTAGTGGATGAAGGCACCCATCTTCCGCGCCTCTTTCTTTTCGATGAAGCTGAGCGGGTCGAAGTTCTTGACTTCGGCTGCGATTCGCACCGAGAACTTCTCTGTGTCAAACTTTTGTATATAGCCAACGCCGCTCCGCCCAGACATGATGGCGGACCAGCTATCCTCGACTGTATTGCCGACCGGGGTCACGAGGCCGAGTCCCGTGACAACAACGCGACGTTTCAAAATCGATACTCCTCCACGCGGGAAGTTAATGGTTGCCGGATGTGACGCGCACACCGTGAATGGCGGGCCGGGCCGCCACAAATTAAATGTTTAGACGCGGCCCGCGCGAAAGAGATGCACAGCCGCCGGCGCTTAACTTGTGCGCCATCGTTATGCCCGTTCGCGGTGCCGGAAAGTCTACTTATTCTTCTGCTGGTCGATGTAGTTGTAGGCGTCGCGCACGCTCTGAATTTTTTCGGCGTCCTCGTCCGGGATTTCGATCCCAAACTCCTCCTCGAAACGCATCACCAGTTCCACCGTGTCGAGTGAGTCGGCGCCCAAATCGTCGATAAACCGAGCGTTCGGCGTCACCTCGTTTTCATCCACGCCTAATTCGTCCACGATAATCTGCTTCACTTTGTTCTCGATCTCTGGATCGGGCATAACTGTTCTGCTCCTCTGTCGTTTGAAAGTAGTAAAGCTATCTGTTTCGTTACCTTGACTGCTCTTACCTAAAAAAACAATTTTCAGTTTTGAGTTTTCGGTTTTCAGCTCAAAACTGAAAACTGTTTACTTTTACTTTTGCCTTCTTAACTTATGTTACCTGGTTCGCAGGGCGTGACTCACAAATTAAGTCCCGTGCGCGCCGCGTGCAAGCTCGCCGCGTCCTCGACGTTAAAGCAATTGGCATCGGGAATCGTTTTTCGCGCCAGCGCCGAAAGAACTTTTCCAGGGCCGAACTCGACGAACGTCCGAACACCGGCGCCCATCAGCAACTCCAATGTTTCAAGCCAGCGCACCGGCGACGACACCTGCCGCACCAGCGCGTCGCGTGCTTCGCTGCCGCCCCGAATCGCGATGGCATCCACGTTTGTGATTAGCGGGCAACGCAAATAGTTAAACTTCAGTTCACTTAAATCAGCGGCCAGACGTCTCTGCGCGGTCTCCATCAGCGCGCAATGGAAAGGGGCACTGACTTTCAGCTGCACCGCTTTCTTCGCGCCGCGTTCTTTGACCAGCGTGATCGCGCGGTCGATGGCCGTCGCGTGACCGGCAATAACTACCTGCTGCGCCGAATTGATATTGGCGGGGCTGCAAACTTCGCCTTGTTGCGCCTCCCTGCAGACATTCAATACCACCTGCCAGTCCGCGCCGAGAATCGCCGCCATCGCGCCGACACCGACCGGCACGGCCTCCTGCATGTAACGCCCGCGCGCACGCACCGTTCTTACGGCGTCGGCCAGAGAAAGTGCTCCAACCGCGACCAGCGCACTATACTCGCCGAGGCTGTGGCCCGCGACATACTTCGGCATGTAATCGGGAAATTCGCCCTCGAACGCACGCCACGCCGCGACAGAGACGGTCAGAATCGCGGGCTGAGTATTCTCCGTTAACTGTAAATCCTCGGCGCTCCCTTCAAAGCACAGGCGCGAGAGCGAGAACCCGAGCGCGTCATCCGCTTCTTCAAAGACCGCGCGTGCCGCCGCAAAATTCTCCGCCAACACGCGGCCCATTCCGGGGTACTGTGACCCCTGTCCGGGGAACATGCAGGCGACGCCACCCTTCATATCATTGATTTTTGCCACCGAAGATTCCGAGCCGTCCAACAGTTTTCAGTTATCAGTTTTAAGCTGAAAACCGAAAACTATTTCTGTTGCCTTACCACTTGAGCGCGACCGCGCCCCACGTCGCGCCGCCGCCGAACGAGACCAGCAACGCCAGGTCGCCGTCCTTCGCCCGCCCCTGTTCGAAACACTCATCGAGGGCTATCGGGATCGACGCCGAAGACGTGTTGCCGTGCATCGCGATGTTGGAATAAATGAACTCGGAATCGACGTTCAACTTCTCAGCGACGGCGTCAGTGATGCGCTGGTTGGCTTGATGCGGAACGAACAGCCGCACGTCGTGCGCGCCGTACCCTGCTTCTTCCAGCACCTCGCGCGCGATGTCGGTCATCGAGCGCACCGCGACCTTAAATAACTCGTTGCCGCGCATCTTGAAATAGTGCATTCCGCTGCTCAGCGTCTCGGCGGTCGGCGGAACGCGCGTGCCACCACCCGGCGAAAAGAGCTGTTCGGCGTAACGACCGTCCGAGCGGATGCGTGCGGCCAGAATGCCGCGGTCGCCATCCACCGGGCCGAGTAGCGCCGCCCCCGCTCCGTCACCGAAAATAACGCATGTCGCGCGGTCAGAGTAATCGACGTAACGGGTCAGCAGTTCTGCGCCGATGACAAGGGCGTAACGCGATTGCCCGGTGCGAATCATTTGGTTGGCGAGTGTCAGGCCGTAGATGAATCCGGAACAGGCGGCGGCCAAGTCAAAAGCCGCGGCGTTATGCGCGCCCAACTCGGCCTGTATCAAGCAGGCGGTCGAAGGAAGAATTTGATCGGGGGTCACAGTGGCGCAGATTATCAAATCAATTTCCGAGGCGTCGAGACGGGCGCGCTCGATGGCCTGGCGCGCCGCGCCGACTGCGAACTGCGACGTGTATTCACCGGCGGCGGCCCTGTGACGCTGCTTGATGCCGGTGCGGGACGTGATCCACTCGTCGGAAGTCTCGACCATCTTTTCCAGATCGGCGTTGGTCAGCACTCCCTCCGGGTAGGCGCGCCCGGTGCTCAGAATGCCGGCGTTAATCCCCGCGTTTGTCTTAGCCATGAATTCTCGCCTCCTCCTACACCATTACTCCACCGCGACTTGCAAAAGCTGGAGTTCGCGCGCGTTCGTCTCGGCGATTCCCTGCTCAATGCGCCCCGCCGCCCCTTGTTCAGAAAACTCTTTGACGATCCGCACGGCGTTGCGAATCGCGCGCGCGTTTGAACTGCCGTGGCATATCACCACGATCCGCCGCACGCCGAGCAGCGGCGCGCCACCGTGCTCCGAATAATCGAGCCGCTTTTTCAATCTCTGAAACGCAGGTCGCGCCAGCATCGCGCCAGCCTTCGTGATCGCCGAAGAAATCAATTCGCGCTTAATCATCGAGAGCACGGCGTCCGACAATCCTTCGGACAGCTTCAACATCACATTGCCGGTAAAGCCGTCGGTGACAATCACGTCGACCTCGCCGGTGAACACGTCTCGCCCCTCGACGTTGCCGACGAAGTTGAGCGACGACAAATCGCGCAAAAGCGGAAACGCTTCCTTCGTCAATTCGTTCCCCTTCGCCTCTTCCTCGCCGATGCTCATCAACCCGACTGCGGGCCGCGGCGTGCCCATCACAGTGCGTGCGTAAGCGTCGCCCATAATAGCAAATTGCGCCATGTGGTGCGGCTTACAATCGGCGTTGGCACCGACGTCTAAAAGTAGAATCGGTTTATTAGCCTTCGTCGGAATGAGCGCGGCCAGCGCCGGACGGTCAACTCCCGGCAGCATCCCGATAACCATTTTGGCCGTCGCCATCGCCGCGCCCGTGTTGCCCGCTGAAACGAACCCGTCGGCCAAACCGTCGGCGACCAACTTCGCGCCGATGCGTAGAGAGCTTTTCTTCTTCCGCCGGACCGAGGTCGCAACCGGGTCGTCCATCCCGATCACTTCCGCTGCTTCGACAAACTCGATTCCGTGGTCGCCCTGCCGGCGCCACCCGCAGCGGCGCAGTTCCGGCTCGACGATTTCGGGTTGCCCGACCAGGATGACGCCGACGTTTAAATCACGCGCCGCAGCCATCGCGCCGTCCACCTCCGGATGCGGCGCGTGGTCGCTGCCCATCGCATCGACCACAACTTTGCCAGTCAGTTGACCTCGGTCATAACTCATGTTGGGCGACCCACTCTACCCGCTTCCGGCGCCCTGCGTGACCGTCAGGCTATACCTGTTGGTCGATCTTGATAACTTCGCGCCCTTTATAAAAACCGCACTTCGGACAGACGCGATGCGGCAGGCGCGGTTCCTGACAGTTCGGGCAGATGGTCGTCTGCGGCGCGCGCAGAGCGTCATGCGCGCGGCGTTTGCCGGTGCGCGCTTTCGAGTGACGACGTTTCGGATTAGGCATGATTCAATACTCCGTCTGAAAATTGTCAGTGGTCAACCGCGAACGGTTTTTGAAAAGTGATTGATGAAATTGAAACTCGTTAACTTGAGCGCCGACGGACACGGCTGCCTTACTGCTGCTTCGACTTCAGCGCGGCCAGCCCCGCCCACCGCGGGTCCACCTCTTCACGCCCGCAACCGCAGGGTTCGGTGTTCAAATCGGCACCGCACACGACGCACAGCCCTCTGCAGTCTTCGCGGCACAAGAGGCGTGTCGGGAGCGCCAGCAGCACCTGCTCGCGCATCAACTCATCAATGTCGATAGAATCGTCCGGGTAAAACGAGAGATCAAGATCAGGCGCGGCTAACTCAACACCTTCTTCCTCGGTCGCCTCGTTCAGCACCTCAGCCGGCATGTAAGGCGCGTCAAATTCGACTTCGATGGGGACGACTAATAATTGCGCGCAACGGTCGCACGGCGCTTCGACGCGCGCCGAAATTTTACCGCGCAGACGAACTTTACTTCCCTTGCGCTCGGCGCTCCCCTCGATTTTCGCGCCGGGCAGTAAATACGCATGCTCGTCGTTCAGTGAAAGCTCATCCGGCCCGTACGTGTGAGCGTAAGTTTCGCCCTCTGATTCGAGCCTGTCGACCTCGATTCGCATCACTTGCCCCCTCTGTGAACACGGCGCGCGAAACGTTGGTGCACGCAAAAGGTGCAATTATAGCGGCCATCGCGCGAGTGTCAACGCGCCGCGGCGGGTTTAAGTGCGTCCGCTTGCAGCGCGGCGGCCAAACGCCCGTCCCCGCCCGTCACCAGCCGGCGCTTTTGTCCGGCGGCAACGCTGAACAGAGAAGGCGGCGGTACCTTACCGGATTTCATAACCCGGCGGCGGGCGGCAACGTAACGTGGTTCCGCTTCATTGATCGAATGCGCGGCGTCGAATGCGGCGGCGGCGCGCACTCGCTCACCGAGGCTCAGATGCACCAGTCCGAGCAGATAGAAAGCCTCGGCGTATTGCGCATCGACCTCCACTGCTTTGAGCAGATGGCGCAGAGCGATGCGATGTCGGTTGAGTTGGTGGTAAGCCAGGGCGACGACGTAATGCGCCTCCGGACACTGCCGCGCGGCGAGCGCGTGCTTAAACTCGACGAGCGCCTGCTTCCACTCGCCTTCGGCAGCGAGTAGCCTGCCGAGCGCGTAGTGCGCCGCGTATGAACCGCCCGCGCGGCGCAGAGACCCACGCAATAACTCTTTCGCGCGCGACGCTTCGCCATCGTCGGCGCAGGCCAGGCCGAGCAGCAGACGCACACGAGCATCCGCCGGCTCTGAAGCAAGCGCGCGCTCCAGATAGTCCCGCGCCAGCGCCATTTTGCCGCGCCGGTAAAAGTGTTCGCCGAGGTAACCGTTCAGCGCCGCATTGTCGGGCGCGATGGCGGCAGCTCGTTCGAGCGTGCGGACGCCGACGCGCTCTCGTCCCTGTTGAATCGCGGCGCAGCCTTCGGTAACCAATTGTGACAGCAGACCGCGTTCGGCGCCGTGGTAGCGCGTCAGTGTGCGTGCGCGCACTTCTTCCAGACGGGCGGCGGCGGCCTGCGCCTCGTCGTCGCGCTCGCATCGACCGCGCCGTTTCGTTTCCAGCGCCGAAGAACTGACGGCCTTGGTTTCGACGAGTATGCTGACGAGCGATTCGAGCAGCGCGTGATCCGCTTCCGAGGCGCGAGCCTGACGCAGCATCAAGCCTAGAGCTTCTTCCAGTTTGCCGGACAACCGCGCGATTCTGTTCTCCAAAGCAGAGACGCGCTCCAGCATGTGCTCATCGTGCCCGTCGGTGAAGGTCGTTTCATCTTCGTAGCGGACTGCCGAAGGTTCGACCACCAGCATCAGGCGCGTGCCGCACCGCGCGCAGTGTTCGCGCCCGAGGCCGTTCGCCGCGAGACACCGCTGACAATGAATTTGTCCGCCGGGAGTTGTCATCAGTTAAATCACTTTATGGATGGAGTGGTCGGGAGATGGGTGTTTCGGTCAACCTTATCACGATGTGGCTCACTTTTCGTATTCATAGAAGCCGCGCCCGGTTTTCTTTCCGAGCCAGCCCGCGTCGACGTAACGCTTCAGCAACGGGCAAGGTCGATATTTCGGGTCGCCAAGCTCTTCGTGCAACACATTCATAATCGCCAAGCAAACATCGAGGCCGATGAAGTCGGCCAGCGTCAGCGGCCCCATCGGGTGATTCATACCGAGCTTCATAATGCCGTCGATGCTTTCGCACGTCGCGACGTTTTCGTGAAGTGCGAAGATCGCTTCGTTAATCATCGGCATCAGGATGCGGTTCGAGACGAAACCGGCTGAGTCGTTGCATTCGAGCGCCACCTTGCCCATCTGCTCGGTGAGCGCGCGTGTGCGTTCGTAGGTCTCGTCCGAGGTGGCAAGGCCGCGAATAACTTCGACCAGTTTCATCACCGGGACGGGATTCATAAAGTGCATGCCGATGACTTGGTGCGGGCGCCGCGTTGCCGCGCCGAGCTTCGTAATCGAGATTGACGAAGTGTTTGAAGCGAGTATCGCTGCGGGCGACGCAACTTCGTCGAGCGCGCGAAAGACTTCCGTTTTGATTGCCAGATTCTCGGTCACCGCTTCAATAATGAAATTAGCTGGAGCGAGCGCGGCGAAGTCGGTCGTCGTCGTGATGCGCTCAATTACAGCGCGCTTCTCTGCCGACTGCATCCGCTCTTTATCGACATCACGCTGCAGGCTGCGGTCGACGGCCTTTAAGCCACGCTCCAGAAATTCTTCTTTCACGTCACGCAGCACCACTTGATAGCCGGCGCGCGCCGCGACCTGCGCGATGCCGTTGCCCATTGTCCCCGCGCCGACGACGCCGATGATTTCGCTCACGACCAAATCAACTCCTTGAGAATGCTGCTCAACAAAAATCGGTAACAATCAAAATATATTGCTTGTGCGGTCTATGCGTTCCCGGTCAAACATTTCGTTCGTGTGCTTCGTGTCATTCGTGGCTCATCCCTTTGCTTGAATTCTATTGAAGCAACCCAATAACGGCATGCACCTGACACGAATAGCGCAGCTTTCATCCGCAAGACATGGTCGTATCGTCGCTGTTTGTGCGGTGGGTGAAGGCGAGCACCGAACACTTGCTCGATGCTCGCTTCCCAATCGCCTGTGATGATGACCACCGTTTATCGCTCGACCGCCATTGCGACCGCGTTACCACCGCCGAGGCACAGCGCCGCGAGGCCGCGCCGGACGTTGCGCCGATTCATTTCGTAGAGCAGCGTCGTTAGCAGACGCGAGCCTGATTGTCCGATGGCGTGGCCGAGCGCGACCGCGCCGCCGTTGACGTTGACGCGCTGCGGGTCGAGGCCAAGCTCTTTCGTGATCGCAATTGCCTGCACCGCGAAGGCCTCGTTCAATTCAATGAGGTCGACTTCATTGAGCGACCATCCGGCCTTCTTCAGGACTTTGCGGATTGCTTCGACCGGGGCCATCATCACCAGTTCCGGTTGAATGCCGGAGGTGGCCTGCGCGGCGATGCGCGCCAGCGGCTCGACACCAAGCGCGCGGGCGCGTTCGAGCGATGTGATGACCAGCGCGGACGCGCCGTCGTTGACGCCGGACGCGTTGCCGGCGGTGACGGTGCCGCCATCTTTCTTAAACGCCGGCTTCAGTTTGGTCAGCGCTTCGAGCGAACTGTCTTCACGCACCGATTCGTCGGTGTCGAAGACGAGCGCCGCGCCTTTTTTCTGCGGGACTTCGATGGGCAGAATTTCGTCTTTGAACTTCCCGGCCTTGATTGCCGCTGCCGCTTTGCGGTGCGAATTGAGCGAATATTCATCCTGCTCGGCGCGCGTCACGTGATATCGCTCGGCGACAACTTCGCCGGTGTTGCCCATGTGGTAATTTTCAAAGGCGCACCACAGTCCGTCGTTAATCATCGCGTCGACCAGCACGCCATTACCCATCCGATAGCCCTCGCGCGCCTTCGGCAGCACATACGGAGCGTTCGTCATTGACTCCATCCCGCCGGCGACGACTACTTCGGCGTCGCCGAGTTTGATGCCCTGCGCGGCTATCATCACCGCCTTCAGCCCCGACCCGCAGACCTTATTGATGGTGACGGCGGAGACGCCGAATGGTATGTTGCCTCTGAGCGCCGCCTGCCGCGCCGGATTCTGACCGAGGCCGGCCTGAATGACGCAGCCGAGGATGACTTCGTCGACATCTTCGGGGCGGACGCCCGCGCGCCGCACGCTTTCGCGCACGACCAACGCGCCGAGGTCAATTGCGGAAAAGTCTTTCAGCGTTCCCTGAAACTTGCCGGTCGGTGTCCGCACCGCGCTGACGATCACAGCTTCTTTATTGTCTGGCATAAATGCACCTCAAAATCTAAGCTGACCAAATTTTTAACACAGAAGCACAGTGGTGAAGACACAGAGAGCACGGAGAAAAGTGCTGAACTGTGTGTTCTGTATTCCATGTTCTGTGTTCCGTATTCTGTGTTCTGTATTCTGCATTTGATGTTGCAGATTCGTCACTTCGATTCACTATTGACCATCGATGATGGGGGTGTCAAGCATCGATTTCGTTCCCGGTGGGCGCGATCAATTGAAATAAAATGATGGTGGATGTTAGACTCTGCGCCGCCTTTCACTCGCACATCAAACGACCGCGTGACTGGTGGCATGTGAGCATCTTCAAGCCGGTCTACGCATCGATTTTCTGACCGACTTGAGCGGGTCTCACATCCTCTGTCAAACCTCGGTAACAAACTTATGCAAGCACTCATTCTCGCAGGCGGCAAAGGCACGCGGCTCCGACCTTTGACGGTCTATACGCCGAAGCCCGTCGTACCGATTTGCAACCGCCCGTTTCTGCTCTATCAAATTGACACGTTGCGTCGCGCCGGAATCACTCACATCACGCTGTCGCTTTCCTATCAGCCGCTGAAGATTGAACAGCAACTCGGCGACGGCTCTGATTACGGCGTCAAGATTACTTATACAGTCGAGCCGCAACCGATGGGCACCGCCGGTGCGTACAAGTTCGCCGAAGAGTTGATCCGCGAACCGACCGTCGTCTTTAACGGCGACATCCTCACCGACCTCGACCTGGAAGCGGTGATCCGCGAGCATCAGGAGCGGAAGGCATCAGCGACGGTGGTTCTGACGCCGGTTGACAATCCCAGTTCTTACGGACTCGTCGAGACCGAGTCTGACGGACGCATTCGCCGCTTCCTCGAAAAGCCGAAGGCTGACGAGATCAGCGTCAACACGATCAACGCCGGGACATACGTACTTGAGCCGCACATTCTCGATTACGTCCCGGTGGGTGAACCTTATTCCTTCGAATATGGTTTGTTCCCCGATTTATTGAAGCGCGGCGAAAGCTTCTATGCACACATCCCGCAGCAATCTTATTGGATCGACATCGGCACGCCCGCGCGTTACATGCAGGCGCACCTTGACCTGCTCGCCGGACGGGTCGCGCGCACAGATTTACCCACCCGGCGCGGCGATTTTGATGCGGCGACGGTCGCCGAGATCGACGAGTTGTCGATGATTGCCGACGACTGCACGATCAAGCCCGGCGCGCAGATCATCAACTCGGTGCTCGGCCAAGGGTGTCATATCAAAGAAAAAGCGCGCATCGAAAACTCTGTTATCTGGCCGCACACGCGCGTCGGCACAGGTGCGCAGGTCTACGGCGCGATTATCGGTCGCGGCTGTCATGTCGGGCGCTCGGCACAGGTCGGGGCGGGCGCGGTGCTCGGCGACAAGTCTTCGCTGACCGACTACACACAGACCGGAGGCACGCTGTGAGCCGACTCTCCGCACTGACGCCGATTCGCTTCGGCACCGATGGCTGGCGCGCCGTCATCGCGCACGAGTTCACGTTCGCCAACGTCGAACGAGTCGCACAGGCTTACGCCGATTACCTGCGCCAATCACACAAACAACAGCCGAACGAAAGCCCAACCCCTCAAGCCGATTCGTCGCCGACGCGCGCACCAATGGTGATCGTCGGGTGCGACCGGCGATTTCTCTCCGAACAATTCGCGGCGCGAGCGGCGGAAGTTCTCGCTGGCAACAACTTCACCGTCGTGCTGTTTGACGGCGACACGCCGACGCCGCTGATCTCCTGGGCGGTACGCGAGCACCACGCCGCCGGCGGGGTCGTCATCACGGCGTCGCACAATCCGGCGCAGTTCAACGGCTTCAAGATCAAAGCGGCATGGGGCGGTAGTGCGACGCCGGAGACGACGGTGGTCGTCGAATCGTTGATCGACGCCACACCACCGCAGCGCGGCGCCCTCTCCGCTACTGATTCACACAGCCGGGATATGTTGGCCGCGTCAATCAAAAGTTATCGCGCGCAGCTTGCGTCCTACGTCGATCTTGAACGACTCCGCAGCACACGGGCGCGCGTCGTCGTTGATCCGATGCACGGCACGGGCGGGCGGTGGGTCGAAAGTTTTCTGCAAGGCGGCGCGCTTGAAGTCGAGACGATTCGCGCGTGGCGTGACCCGCTCTTCGGTGGCGTCGCGCCGGAACCGATTGATCGTAACTTCGCGCCGCTCAAACAGCGCGTTCGCGAGTTGGGGGCGCTCGTCGGTTTGGCGACGGATGGCGACGCGGACCGGCTCGGCGCGGTTGGTGACGACGGCGAGACGATGACGATGCACCAGGTTGTGCCGCTTATTCTGCTGCACCTCGCGCGCGGGCGACGGATGTCAGGCGGCGTCGTCTGCACCTTCTCGCAATCGGTGCTGACGAAACGCATCGCCGCCGCGCACAATCTGAAACTCTACGACACGCCTATCGGCTTTAAGTACATCGCCGACTTGATGCTGCGCGAAGACATCCTGATGGGCGCCGAAGAGTCGGGCGGCATCGGTGTTAAGGGTCATCTCCCCGAACGTGACGGGATTCTTAACTCGTTACTATTTCTTGAAGCCATCGTCGCCGCCGGCAAGACTCCGACTGAGATGGTCAGCGAGATGCACCGCGAGTACGGAGAGTTTTACTTCGGGCGACGCGACCTACACATCGAGGTCTCGCGCGGCCTGCAACTCGTCGCCACGCTCGGCTCCGCCCCACCCGACTCCGTCGCGAAGTGCCGCGTGACCGGCGTCAACACGATGGACGGCACAAAGCTTTTATGCGACGACGAATCGTGGCTGCTGTTCCGCCAATCGGGGACCGAACCCGTGCTCCGCGTCTACGCCGAAGCAACTTCAATCGACAAAATGAACGCGCTACTCGAAGGCGGCTCCGCCTTCGCCCTCGATGGAAGCCGGCGTAGCTGAACACATTCACTTTCCCTTTATTACTTTTGCCTTCCTACTTATGCCCGAACTACCAGAGGTAGAATTAGTCGCGCGGGCGCTCGACAAGCTCATTAGTGGGCGGCGTATCCGCGCCGCCGAACTTTTGCGGCCTCGCCTCGCGCCCGACACGACGCCCGCCGAATTCTCAGGCCTGTTGCGCGGCGCGCGTGTCGAACGAACCGGGCGGCGCGGCAAGCACATTCTGTCCGAACTAGACAACGGCTCGGTGCTGATTACGCACCTGCGGATGACGGGCCGATTCCTGCTACTACCGGCGGAGGTCGCGCCGCTCCCGAAATTTACACACGCCATTTTCTACCTCGACGATGAGCGGCGGCTTGTCTTCACCGACCAGCGTCACTTCGGGATGATGAAGATCGCCGCCGCCGCCGAGTTGCAACAGACGAAGGCGCTCCGCGCGCTCGCGCCGGAGCCGTTCTCGGCGGAGTTCACGCCGCCCTATCTTCGCAAGATTCTGGCGCGCTCGCGGCGAACGCTGAAGGAGACTCTGCTCGACCAAACGAAGGTCACCGGTCTCGGTAACATCTACGCCGCCGAGGCGCTGTTCATCGCGCGCGTCAACCCGTTCACCGTCGCCGCGGAGTTGTCGCCGCGGCGCGTTCGGCGTCTGTACCGTGCGATTCTCGACGTGCTCGAAGAATCCATTGCTCATGGCTCGACGCTCAACATCGACCCCGAAAATATCGAAGGTAGTTATTACGGCGGTGCTTACGAAGGGCGCTGGCGCGTCTACGACCGAGAGGGTGAAGCATGCACCGCCTGCGCGTCGAGCGTCCGTCGCATCGCCCACGCCGGACGCTCGACATACTTCTGCCCGCGCTGTCAGCGGCGTTGAACCAGTCACGACACGACGCCTCGGTTGGTTGATTCGTTTGTCATCACGCGACGCAAACTTGACAGACAATCTCCGGGCGGCGTATAAGCGGCTTGAAGGAAAAAACGTGGTGAGTTAAGGCGACTTGCGGCCACGTAAAATAAACGGCTAAACAGCTCGGCGCTTCAAGTTTTCGTCGCATACTTTATGTTTCTCCGAAGTCCCGCGTTGTTTAAGCGCGGGACTTCTTCTTTTGCGATTTCACGTTTTGATTTGTGATCCGGAGACTACTTTGAAGATGCTCCGAAGTCACTCGCGCAAGTGGCTGGTGTAAAATCCGAATCTGTACTTTGTCATCACGGATCGCGGCTTAATTATTATGGAAACCTTCAAAGAACTTCTCGACAGCAACCACATCACCGTGTTTGACGGCGCGATGGGGACGATGCTCTATGCTAAAGGCGTCTACATCAATCGTTCCTACGACGAACTGAACATCACCAACCCGGACCTGGTGCGCGAAGTCCACGAGGAATACGCGCGCGCCGGCGCGGAGGTGCTCGAAACCAACACCTTCGGCGCGACCACACACCACCTTCAACAGTACGGTTTGGAAGGGAGTCTGCGCCAAATCAACATCGCCGCCGCACGAATCGCGCGCGAAGCCGCCGCCGACCGGTGTTACGTGGCGGGCACGGTCGGGCCGTTAGGTCTACGCATCGAGCCTTACGGCCCGACCTCTTTCGACGAAGCGAAAGATATGTTTAAAGAACAGGTCGCGGCGCTGCTGGAAGGCGGCGTTGATTTGTTTGTCCTCGAAACATTCTCGGACGTTTCAGAAATCCGCCAGGCGATCCGCGCGGTGCGCGAACTATGCGACTTGCCGCTCATCGCGCACATGACCATTCTGACCGACGGCAACACGTCGTTCGGGACGACGCCGCAGGTCTTCACCGCGCGGCTCGACGAATGGGGCGCGGACGTCATCGGACTCAACTGCGGCGTCGGCCCGTCGACGATCCTCTCTGCCATCGAGAAGATGCGCGGCGTGACGACCAAAAAGTTAGCGGTGCAGCCGAACGCCGGACTTCCGCGCGACGTGCAGGGGCGACAGTTCTACATGTGCTCGCCGGAATACATGGCGAAGTATTCCAAGCGTCTGATTCAAGCCGGGGTGAAGTTCATCGGCGGTTGCTGCGGCACCACGCCCGCGCACATCAAGCTGATTTCCGATGCGGTGCGCGCCGTCTCGCCGCGAATCCACCGCGGCGCTGCTTTAGAAGTGACCCGCCCGGCGAGCGTCGAAGAATTGACGCCCGTGGATGTCCATGTCGTGCCGCTCGCCGAGCGTTCAAACTGGGCGCGGCGTCTGGTCGCCGGCGAGTTCGTGACGACCGTCGAGGTGCTGCCGCCGAAGGGCTGCGACGCCGCGAAGACGCTCGACCAGATTCGTCTGTTGAAGGATGCTGGCGTTAACGCCGTTAACATTCCGGACGGTCCGCGCGCACAGACGCGGATGAGCGCGCAGGCCACGGCGCTGTTGGTCGAGCGCGACATCGGCCTTGAATCCGTGCTGCACTATTGCTGCCGTGACCGCAACCTGCTCGGCATGATGTCCGACCTACTGGGCGCGGCGGCGCTCGGCCTGCGGAACCTGCTGTTGATTACCGGCGACCCGCCGAAGATGGGGCCCTACCCGGACGCGACCGCTGTGTTCGACATCGACTCGATTGGCTTAACCAACATGGTCAACAAGCTGAACCACGGCCTCGACCTCGGCAACAATCCGATTGGCTGCCCGACCTCGTTCTGCATCGGCGTCGGCGTCAACCCCGGCGCAATCAACCTTGATGAAGAACTGCGTCGCTTCGAGTACAAAGTCGAAGCTGGCGCCGAGTACGCGATCACGCAACCGGTTTTCGACATTGCTCAACTGTCCGAATTTCTGAAGCGCATCGAGCACGTCAAAATCCCCATCGTCGCCGGCATCTGGCCGCTCGTCTCGTACCGCAACGCCGAGTTTCTGCATAACGAAGTGCCGGGCGTGCGCGTCACGCAATCTATCATGGAGCGGATGCGCGTCGCCTCTGACAAAGGCAAGGACGCCGCCCGCGAGGAAGGATTACAAATCGCCCGCGAGTCGCTGCTTCAAGTTCGCGATTTGATTCAGGGCGTGCAGGTCTCGGCCCCGTTTAATAACGTCCGCTACGCGCTGGAAGTCTTCGACGCGCTCGACGAGTTTCGCGACCGGAGATTGAATGCACCGAAGGCGATTCAGGAATCGGTGCTCGCTGTCTCTTGAAATGGATTCCTCACTTTAAAGGGTTGATGCACGATACGAATAGCGATTTGCAATTGCGTGCGACCTACTCAAC
>JALZJL010000162.1 GCA_030859785.1 Acidobacteriota bacterium | reverse complement strand
TCATACTTGAATGAACAATAGATGCAAGTTTTCAGAATTCCAAACTGGTTTTGGTGATGAAGGTTTCAGCGAGAATTGACTACATGAACAGCGAGGTTGTGATTCATATCTCAGTACGACCGGAAGAAGCTTCCGCAACTCAGTCAGTTTGTCCATCGCAGGCGTGACAATATTCTATTCTTCCAGCGCGGCGCAACGCATTCCTCTATTAGATGCCGCGTTCGTGGATTTGACGCATCGAGATGGTCATCAGATATATATGTCCGTAGCTCGGCCTGCGATGGCAGCTTAATTATCTTGGTGCTTAGCTGGTTACGCCAGCCATGCCATCCGGCTTTAAGTTCGTTTCGGTCAACTTTTTTCACGCCATACATGCGCTGCGCGTGCGGCACGCTCAGGAACTGGTAATGCCGCATCGGAAACGATGTATGGTACATGCGCAAATTCGCAAATCGCACTTTGTGCCCGCCCGACCACGCCAATTCCACTCGTTCCGGTTGCCGCTTCCATGCTTTCAATTGATGTGGATATGATGGCAGAAACGGATAATACGAGCGCATCGTTCTTTGATATTCGGGATGATCGTGATCCGGCGCCTCTTGCGTCGGAACGAAAGTAAATTCCTGAAAATTTACGGCGTTGTAGCCTTGTGCGTCGGCCTCTGAAAAGGCTTCGGCAAGCGTCTGATTCGAGCGCGGAGGTAAACGGATTTCGTCCGGGTCAGCGTGCATCAACCAATCGGCGTCAAGCATATGTGCAAGCTGCTCTTTGCGTTCGAGGATCGGCTTCCACACGTAAAACTCAGTGCGCGGAAAACTTTCAATGCCGATCAAGCCTTTCTTCAAGTAGCGTTCAGCGATGCGAACGGTATCATCGGTTGATGAGTCGTCAATCAGATACGCTTCAATTCCCTGCTGGAACAGATGTTCCAGACAAGCGGCGATGAAGCGTTCCTCGTTATAGGAGGCAAGGATGGCGACGACGCGAATAAAATTCCTCCACGAATACGAGTACAAAATTCGATTAAAACTAATGCCTATGGACGGCGATGTCAAAGGAAATTTTCGGTCGTGGATCAGGCTGCGGACTCGAAGTTTACAGTGCAACCTTGAGGTTAATATTGGCACATGGTAACCAACAGGTTGCATTCAACACATCAAGACACTGCCGAAAATTTAAGACCCTCCAATAGTGAAGAATCGCTTTCGCAACGCGCGACAGGTTTGTACCACGATGTTAATTGACTGCGCGCGCATGTTCGCATCAAAGACAAACGACCAAAGAAGAACGAAACCGAGCGCGCTGACCGCGCACATCGCAAACAATGCCCCGCCGATTCCCCTGCCCTCAGCTATAAAACGCATCCACCATGCTGCCGGTAATAAAATTAGCGCGAGAAGCGTTAGCGGAGCGAGCGCATGCCTCAATAGTTCGCTGAAGCTGTGCCGGAAACGCCTCAAGACAAGTCGCGGCATGTACCAGCACGAAGTGAGGAGGCCTGCGATTGCCGTCCCGACGGCGATTCCCATTAAGCCGACGCGCTGTGCCAGCAAAACTGAAAGACCGAGATTGATCGTTGCCTCAACGGTCCGGCTTAAAGCCAGCGGGCGCGCCATTATCATTGCCGTTAACATCGTCCGGTTCGACAGCGTCCACGCGGCGACCACCAGATTGAGTGCCAGTGCAGCATCGAGCCATGTGCCGCCATACAGTTTTGCGCCGACCCACCACTCCACGAATGCCCCATTGCCCGCCCACAAACTGAGCGCCGCAACCATGCTGACGCCCGTACACAAAACGACTAACCGGAGGTAAGTGGCGAACGCAGCCTCGGTATCGCCCTTGCCAATGAGTTGGCCGAGGCCGGGGAGAGCGGTGCTCGTCATCTGCATCATCAGAATACCGGCGAGTGAATAAGCTTGTCCGGTCAACGTCCACGTCGTCACTGATTCAAACGAGATGACACGTGCGGCGACGGCGCGGTCCATGTTATAGACGACGACAGCGGCAAGATTAACGACGCCGAACCACAAAGCATGGCTTTTGATGTCGCTGCGTAGCGTATCCCACGAAAACAAATCGAAACGAATCGCCAGACCGGGCAGCGTCGTGCGGCAGCGCACGAACGCCAGCAACGCCCCCACCATGATGACGATCAGCCCAGCCACAGAGAGCGCGTATAACTTCCACCCCGCCGCCAGCAGCAACGTGATGAGCACGGTTCGCACGACGAGCAACGCCAACTGTATGAGGTTGTCGATGTGCATCTGCTGATGAGCCGTGAGGAGTACGGAGAACGTGCGTGTTCCGAGCGAGAAGCTTGCGCCGACCGCCAGCAACGCCACAACCACCGTTGCTTGTTCGCGCAAATCGGGTCTGACGCCGAGCAGCAATGGAAACAGCATTGCCAACGCCATGCCCGCCACTAACACGCTGAGTGCGAGCGCGAGTTGCGCGAAAAAGGAGGTACTGACTAGACGATTGAGGCGCTCGGTGTCAGGCAGACCGGTGAGTTGCGCGACTTGCGTGCGCAGGCCGGCGGTCGTGCCAAAGTCAAAGAGAAACAGCCACAACCAGATGTCGTTGGTGAAAGTGAAAACGGCATATTCTTCGCGGTCAAGAAAGCGTAACGTGAACGGCGTCAGCCACAGGCTGATGATGATGGCGGTGGCGGCGACAGCATAGGCCGTCAGCAGACCGGCAAAATAATTTGCTGTGCGCGAGCGTGTCGGCGCAGAGTTTGGGTGCGGTGGAGAGGAAATGATTGATACGGTCGGCTGCGTGTCGTCGTTGACCGCCATGCTCACAGTTTGCGCTTGCTACGCCGGAGAAGTCGAGCGCGCAAGGCGCGTGTGTAAGACGCTTCTCACACAAAAAGATGCAGTGCCGTCCGCTTGTATCGAGCGGACGGCACTGCGAAGCGTCAGGTTAAATTCAACTTCCGCACATCAACCCGGCTTCATACCCGTGATCATTTTAGATTGCTCGCACTGACTTGCCATCAGTGGCGAAATGCGACACGTTTCAGCAGTGATCTTAGGTGGGCATGAAAGTGGTGATGGCACCTGATGTGTTTGTCGTGTTGCCCTGCACCGTGTTGTTCTGCCGCGACTGAAACACTCCGGTTCCGGTCTGTTGGAACCCAGTCACATTGGTCGTCGCCACTGAGTTTGAGACGCGCATTGTCGAAGCGCCGGTGCCACCACCGACGCGGAACCCGGCGGCTGTATTATTCGTTGCGACGCAGTTCTCGGCATTCAATACTGCGGTGTCCTCTGCCACGAAACCAGAGCCGTTATTCGCTGCGACCGTATTGCGCACCGTCACTCGCGAATTACCACGCGCAAAGAGACCGTAGCCACCAGCTCCCGGACCGTTACGCTCCAACCGAGTGTTGTCAATCGTGGCTAACCCTGATCCGAGTGAGATTCCGTCCAAGCCGCCGTTTCTGATGGTCGTGTCTTTGACGAACAATTCAGCACCGCCTTGTTGGTTGATGCCGGCAGTGGCGAAGCCGTTGATGATGCAGTTTTCAACGGACAACGCAGTCCCGCCCGTAAAGTTGATTCCTATCGACCCCGTACCCTGCCCAACCAGCGACAGCCCTCGCAGTATCACTGCGTCGCCGCCCGCCACCGTGATTGAAGTGCCTGTCGGCGTGGCAATCGTGGCGGCCACTCCCGACGGAACCGTGATCGTGACTGATTGGCTGATTGTCACCGTCGGACCATAGCCGGCCGTATCGAGGATAATCACTTCTGCGCCAACCGGGGCGCTATCAACCCCACGCTGGATTGAGCGGCACGGCGTCGGGCGCAGGCAGTTGTTGGCATCGCTGCCCGTACCGGAAACGAAGCGCAGCACGCCTTGCGCCTCGGCTGACGAGGTGAAGGCGATTGCGCAAACTAACAGCGCGAGCGCGCAGAAAGCGCCGCGAAAAGCTGAACGAACCTTAATCATTGTGTTTCTTTTCTCCTTCGGAATATGTTTCTACGTGAAGAAGACTTGCCACTTCCAGAGAGTGGCGCGAGCAAGAGTGCGGGAGTGTACCGCACCATTTGTTATTCTTCAATGTATATCTCATAGGACTTCCGCAAAGAAAAAAGGATTAACCACCGATGAACACCGATACATCTGGATTGAAGTTTAAGCCGAAAGTCAGAGCAAGGAATCGTTGTCATCGGTGGTTGATTTTCAGTTGTTGCGTCAGTCCTATCTTATTTGCTTAATCCTCGACGTATTCCGATTCCTCGCACATGCGTCGGTAAAGTTCGCGTACCTCTGCCGGAACTCCTGCCTTGATGAGTTGCAGGGTCGTCGTACGATGGTGGCGCAAGCCGGCTATCGCCGTCGCGCACCCGCGCTCGATTAATTCAATCGAAGCGGGTATCTCAAGGAAGTTCAGCACCCGGTGTAATTCTCCTTGCGGGTTCGAAAAATAAGCGTCGTAATGCGTGATCAGACGATTCTGCGGGCAGGTAAATTCGAGGACACGTCGATTGTAGATTTCCCACAGTTGAAGACCGATTCGGTATGATAAAGGTCTGCGGCGTCGCAGTTTCAGAAGGTAATCGAGTTGGTCGTAGCGCTTCGTTAGAGCGAGCCCAAGTTGGCGCAAATAAGAATTCCGGCTTGTCCGTGACGCCAAAGCAGTTTTGACTTTGTTGTTGGTTTTCCACGCTGTGAAGCCGAGCGGGTGCGGCGTAAACTTCTGCCGCAGCGACGAAAAAGGAGCGTGGAGCAAATCATAGACCATCCACGGGGTGAGTCCGATGGTGTATTTCGAAGGTTTGCGCCGATGCAGCGAAAGGACAACATCCAGAGGGTTACGCAGGCAAACGACGATTTTCGTTTGAGGCAGAATGCTCATCCAAAAAGGCAGCGTCAGACATGCGCGTGGGTCTTTCCATCCCCACGGCACATAACCTTTCAATTCTCGTAGCAGAACTTCAACTCGCGCCCGATACAGGAGCATCTTTTGATCGTACTGCCACCCTTCAGTCAGGCGTCGCGGGTAGTCCCACGAACTTCCGAACTCGCCGAGGATTTCGTTGTTGATCGAGACAAAGTTCTTATTTTCCCAGTAGCCCCCCGGATTGTCGCGCGAGGGCGCGACCAGAGCAGATTCCGCGCCTAAGCAGAGGCCACATGAACTGAGCATCTTGGCGACCATCGAGGTGCCTGAGCGATGCATACCTGTAATGCAAACCGGCATCCGCTTTTCTCTTTAACTGATAGCACTGCAATAGCTTCTGGGTGCCAAGCCGCCCTGTCACCACTTGATCGTAAAAATATATCCGCGCCGTGCGGCGACGCCGCTCACACATTTAAGTATGCGTTCGTGAATACTGGTGGCTTCGACATCTCGGCGAATAGCCCGTTGATAGCAACGATAAATTTACGGTGGCGTTAGCTCAGTAATTCAGTCATTAAAGAACAATGTCATTGGCCGCACTCAGAAAGCCGTTTGAATAGCGATGATAGCGAAATCCGGCAAGCTCTTTGAACACAACCGGCCAGCGTTGCCATCTCTCCCTCATCGGAATGTTGGCGCGCAAAAGCAAATGCTCGGCTTTTGATTCTAAGAGCGCAAGTTTTTCCTGATCGTGTTCAGCCGCGCCCAAGTCTTTCACTCGTTGGCACGCAGATGTGAACAGGTCAGCTTCGGCGAGATGCGAGGCCGCTGCGGTGGTCTGCGCTCTCGTCAGTTTTTCCTTCCAACTCCTTCCCGTCGAGACACCTACCTGCTGATTTCGATGTTGACGATACTTAACCAAGAGGTCAGGAATGAATGTCAGATCAGACAACACAGCGATGATTAACGCCGTCCAGATGTCATGGCTGAAGCGAGAGGGAAACGGCAAAATCGCCGGTTTGTATGCGGCTATGAAAGCCATTGTCATGCCGTGCGCGGGAGGAAGACATTTTAACAGCGCCTCAACAGACCTGTCTCCGACAAAACGTTTCTGCCGGGCGCGGCTGAAGTTAATGGCTTGCCATAAACTGTAGCCCGTAGGTTCTAAATTCTCATTCACCAACTCGGCGTCTGAGAAAACGGCACCGGCTCGCGGAGAGGCCGAGAAAGCGGCTTCGATTTGCATCAGTTTGTCTTCACGCCAAACATCATCCTGATCGCAAAACGCAATGATGTCGCCCTCGCATAAGTCAACGGCCTTTTCGAAATTCTTTGTCGAACCAAGATTTTTTTCATTGAAATGAAGATGCACCCGAATCGGCGCATGGCAAGCGAATCCTTTGCTGATCTCAACTGTGCCGTCGTAGGATCGGTCATCACAGATGACCACCTCGTCCGGCAGGCGATGCTGAGCGGCGATGCTGTCGAGTTGCGCCGCCAAGTATCGAGCGCCGTTATAAGTACAAAGCGCAACGGAAATTTTACATTTCGAGCTTGCCATGACAGGCCGTTGTCGCCTCAAATTCGCTTGCCGACCTCATTCATGCTACGACAACCGTTGGAGCTCAAGAAAATCTGTCTGCCGGTCATTGCTGCCTCTGACTGTTTTTCTCTTGTTTGGATTGCAGTTCTGTATCAATCAATTGACTCATCATCTCAACACGCGCCTGCCAGTCGCCGAGCGATGCCACTTCTCTGCGACGCGCGATGGCCGCGGCGTTGTTCGGTGATTGCAATGCTTGCTCAATCGCGCGCAGAAAATCTTCGGGTTGATTGTCGGTTGTCAAAAGCACTTTGTGTCGTTCATTGAAATCTGACACTGCCGGCAGAGCCGTCGAAATCACCGGCTTACCGACCGCGAGATACTCGTTTATTTTCGTCGGGACGACCGTCTGCGTATACGGACTATTGACATAAGGGACGATGCAAACATCGAAGCCGCGAATATAGCTCGCCAGTTTGCGATGCGGCTGGGCTCCCAGAAAATGCACGTTGGGTAGTTCCGCAAGTTTCCTGCCGCTTGCCGTATGCACTGATCCGACGTAGACCCACGACCAATCCGGTCGGGCGTGCGCCATTTCCGTTAACAAATCGAAATCCACGTGCCGGTGTAATCCGCCGACATAGCCAATGACCGGCGACTTATCAGATTTTATCGGATCGCTATGCTGCGCGCCGTGGGAGTTGTGCGAGGTGCCATTTCCGCCGGAGTGGGCCTCTTCGATGGGGAAAGCGTCGAGATTGACGCCGTACGGAATAATATGCACCTTACTATTCCACGGTTCGCAGTGCGCGGCCAATCCGGCACACGTGGTGAATATCAGATCACTCAACTGCATCAGCGTGTGCTCCGCCTGTTTGAGTTGCCGTGTGTACGGCGTCAGCAGAGAGAAGTTGTCCACATAGTAATAGACGACAAGGCTTTGCGGTGTGCGCAGTGAGTTAATCAATTCAAGCGCGGTATCGGTCGGCAAGTATGTCCACAACAGCGGGTCGCGCATGCCGAGACTGCGCACTGTACGCTCAATGAGCGGCAACAGATAGCGGCGGTTAAGCTGACGACGCAGATTTGACCCGAACGGAGGCAGGACGAGCGGCGAGCACACATTCAAATTGGGCGCTACCTGACGCACGCCGAGCGAGCGCCATGACTGCGACCACCGTTTCAGACGTTGCGCGACGCGATCAACATCGCGCAGTCCCGGAGAGCGGATGCCGGTATTTTCAATATAGAGCACGCGATTGCCCGCTTGCGCTAACCGCGTTGCTATCTCCTGGGGCCCCTGCCACAGAAAATCCCATTCAATGCTCGAAATGTAAACAATGTCTCGACCTGTAATCATTATTAATTCAAATGTTTCGATGTGACCTGCCACATATGGACAGGCAGAATATCAGTCTAGCCCGCTCAAGTGCGACGACGATGTGCATGACCCATGCGACCACGCCACGCATCAAGATGACCTTCGACGCACGCGCGAGCAAAGCGCGTATGTCCCTGAAGGCTTCTGAGGCAAACTTTGGCCGGTAACTCAATCAGTCCGGCATACAGGTGATAAAACAGTTGATGGTACCAGAGGCCGTGCTTGTGTACCATATATAGGCGATTCCGCTGCATCAGATACCCTTCACGCACATCAAAATCGTTTGACGCGCCTTTGTGCCTGACCACTACTCGCGGGTCGACAAAGGCGCGTAAGTTTTTTTCACGGAGTTGGAATCCAATGTCGAACTCATCGAAGTACATGAACAGCTTTTCATCCATTAACACATCCGATCTTATTGCTCGTGCGGTAAACAGAACAAGCGCGCCGTGGACCCAGGAAACTTCCAGCGGCATGAATGTATCGGCGACAGACTGAGACAGCCACGACGCACGCGCAGTCCATTTTGAATACTTCGCGGTTGCGACCGCCGTTGCCTGCCGTCGGCGCGAATAGTTGTTCAAACTAACTTCGAGACCTCCAATCACTCCCGCCGTGTCGGAGTGGAATGTGGCCGTCTCGACGAGATGCCCGACCGCATGTTCGTCGACTTCAATGTCGTGATTACAGAGAATAATGTAGTCGTACCCTTCAGCTAGCCCCTGCCGAAGGACGCAATTATTTCCACCCGTATAACCTTTGTTCTCCGTCAACACCTTGATATCCAGATCGGGAAACTCGCGCGCCATATGTTGAACAGAATCGTCCGTTGAAGCATTGTTCACCAACTGCAAATGATAGTTGGGATACGTCTGTTGCCGAAGGCTCCGTAGCGTGTCGGCAGTGCTCTGCGCAGAATTGTAACTTAAGACTGAAACCAGCACCCGCGGCAGCGCTCGTCCATTAGATTGTTGTTCAGCTTCAGGTTGGAGGATCATGCCGATAGCGAAACTTTATCCGTAATCTGCAGAATTGTCGACACCTGAGCAACTGACTTTTAACTCTTGAAGGAACCTTCTGCCCATTCATTGCTGAAGAATTAGGTAGGTTAAGCCGACACGCTGTATAAGCTTTCAAGGCGCATCACTTACGCGATGAAGAGACTCTTTTCCGGTGATCATTGGGGAGAATAGTGTGAAACCAAAATCAAGCGTGTGGCGCGCGTTCAAATTGCGCGCCGCATTGATCCTCACAATCCTGCTGCTGTGGCTGCTGTCGGTAGGCGCTCAGGCGCAGCAGCCGTTCACGACCGATGACACGGATGTGACCGCGCGCGGTGCATTTCATTTCGAGTTCTTTTCGACCGTCACCGCCATCTGCGCGCCGCATCGAGTATGACCTTTATGGGCCATCGCGATGCTACTCATCGCAACTTCCTTTAGAACGAAACGCTGTAACTAGCGCCGGGATGACGACCGCGCTCGAAGATGATGCCGAACTGATGCCGACCGTATGTGTAGTTCGCCGTCGGATGGACGCGCACACCGTTAAAGAGAATCGTCGAACTCCAACGCTCGCTCAAGTTGATGTTCAGTCCCCCGATCAGTCTCGCGCGGTCTTCAAACGTCCCGTAAGCCACGCCGACGTAAGGCGCGATGGGCAAGCCCGTCAGATGCTTCAGGCTCTTACTGAAAGTCGCATAGAACGATTGTCCGAAGGGGGTGCCGATCCGGTCGGAACTGGTGCCGAGAATTAATGCCGGGCGCCGGTGCGTCTCCGTCAAAGCGACGATGTTAGCCAACGGCGAGACCTTCCCGGCAAGTGGGTTGTATTCCACCCCGGCTGTCACGCGCGGGTGAAGCCTGAACGTCAGCGTGTTGCGCCATTTCGCACGGTCAATCGTGTTCGAGATGACCCGCACACCATACGTCCATTTATTCGCGTCTTGTTGTCCTGTCCCGCTCACGGCGCGACCCTCGCCCGGTCACATCGGTCAACTCGGAACTGTCGACGCCTCACTTTGTTTCTGTTTGACGGAAGCCGTCTGCTCGCGTTCTTTCTTCCGTTCATTGGTTGCCGTCTTTTCAGCAGTGGCAAGCATCGTGTCAATCTGCTTTTTCAGATTGACTTGATTGATGATGCCGGAGATGACTTTCGCAATGCGCCCGTCTCTGCCGATGATGACCGTTCCCGGCAAAGCCGCGCCGAGGCCGAACCGCATCATGTCCGCGGTGGTCGCGCCCGTCCAAATAGGAAAATTGATTTTCGTTTCTTTCACGAACTGCAAAACTTTGGCGCGGTCTTCCGCCTCGTCGGTTGATGCTCCGACGACTTGCACGCCCAGAGCGGCATATTCGTTTTGAATCGCCGCCAGGTCCGGCATTTCTTTCCGGCACGGCACGCAATACGTCGCCCAGAAGTTCAAGACCACAATGCGTCCTTTGAGTGCGACTAACGGTTGCTCCGTACCGAACGGGTCTTTGAGCGTGAGAGCGACTTCCCTACCGATGACATTCGCGGCTTCCCGTTCCGCGAGGCTGACAGCTAACACTTCCAGCGCGTCAACGCGGATCACGCTGGCGTTTTTCTTCTTTTGCAATGTGCCCGTCACCGCGACGCGCTGACCGACAAATTCAAGCCAGTTCTTTCCCGGAAGGCGGAACTTCGCTTGCTCCAATTGATAGAGCGTAAACTTCTCGCCCTCGCGCACTGCGATTAATGTCGGGTCGCCATTCGCCACGCATGATTGCGACTTTAGTAAATTTTCCGCCGTGCCATATTCAACTTTTGTACGGTCGGCTTCCGCCCAACATTCGGCACAGCACACAACTTGTCCCTCCAGACGCACGCCGGTGCTCTGCGCTGCCGCTTGCACGGCGACGGTAAGACAAAGCAACAAACCTATCAATAATCGTTTCATATACAGATCTATCCATTCATCATAAGAGTACATGACTTTACCGCTTGTTTAGGATACAGGAGACGCGACGCAACGAAAGCCGACATTCGAACTGCCGGTATCAACCGCGCCCTTGCCCCGGCTGCCGACCAGATACCGCGTACAGTATTCGTCGCTGCACAAAAACGAGCCGCCTTTCTGCACACGCTTCCCCGTGCCGGGTTCCTGCGGATCGTAGCTGTCAGCCGGCCCCTGCGGATTGCGCGCCGCGATGCCGCCGGTCGCCACGAGTTTCTCGTAGTAGTCCGGGCGATACCAATCCGCGCACCACTGCCAGACGTTACCGCCTACGTCGTATAACCCGAATCCATTCGGCGCAAACGCCGTGACCGGAGACGTGTCGATGTATCCATCCTCATTAGCATTCTTCGACGGGAAGCGACCCTGCCAGATGTTGGCCGCCCACTTGTCGCCCGGCTTCAACTCTCTGCCCCAGGCGTAAGCGTGGCGGTCGAGGCCGCCGCGTGCCGCAAACTCATATTCGGCTTCGGTGGGAAGTCGCTTCCCGGCCCACTTCGCATATTCAGCAGCATCTTCCCACGCGATATGCACCACCGGATGATCTTCGCGTCCCTTCGTCGTGCTGCCCGGGCCTTCCGGGTGCTTCCAGTTCGCACCCGGCACATAGCGCCACCACTGTAGATAATCGTTGAGTTCTATATCCTGCCGTGGCGGTGTGAAAACGGGCGAGCCGGCCACGAGACTTTCGTGCGACGCGCCTGGATAGTCCTTCGCATCAGGTTGGCGCTCAGCGATGGTCACGTAAGCAGTGGCTTTGACGAACCGCTCGAACTGAGCGTTTGTGATTGGCGTCTGATCCATCCAGAAACCATCAACCTCAACCAGATGCACGGGCAGCGCATCGGGCATCTCGCAATTCTCACAACCCATCCAGAATGTTCCCCCTGGTATCCAAACCATCCCGTCACGCGCAGGCGCAGGCGGCGGCGTGTCATTGATTTTCGTGGCCGCAAGGGAAGCGGCATCCGGTGACGGACGGTTAGCTGCGTGATGACCTTCGTTGTAGCCATTATGATTCCCACGATGATTGTGAGTAAGGCTGTCTGCTTGATTGTCAGATGTCCGGTCGGTGCCCATTTTGAAGCAATATATTACCATCCTGTGTGTTAAAGCTTAACTTTCCAGCGCTCTGATTCTGTTCTCGCTCGCTTCAAATAGGCTTCAATTTTGGCGACGACTGAAGAATGTTTTCCGGCGACATTGGTTTGTTCTCCGATGTCGTTTCGCAAATTGTATAGTTCAAGCGGTTGATTCAACCCATGCCGCACGGCTTTCCACTGACCCATCCGCACGGCCTGATCAAATCCGCGTTCGTGAAACTCCCAGTACAGAAAATCATGGCCGCGTTGCCGCTTGCCTAAGAGGGCATTCATCATTGAGATGCCATCAATATTCAGCGGGACGGGCGCTTTGGCAAGTGCAGCGGCGGTCGGCAGTATGT
>JALZJL010000141.1 GCA_030859785.1 Acidobacteriota bacterium | reverse complement strand
CCCTTAGTAGGGCCTCCGGTTCTCGCCGGAGGCGCGTATCCGGCGGCGAGCCGCGCCTCGGCTAATGGAACAGCCAACGCGCGGGCCAATTTGTCCACTTTCTCCTCACCCGGGCGCATCAACTTATTGGAGCGCGGCTGCCGCGCGTTCTTCTCCAGCCCGCTGATGTACTGTTTGCTGATTCCCGTCTCGCGCCACAAGTCGGATTGAGACAGACCCCGGCTCTTCCGAGTGCGCTTCAGCCAATCGCCGAAAGTTTCAGTCTCTTTACTCATGCCAAGTGCGTGCGAAACATTTTCCTTTATTATCATACATATATTTTGTACAATGCTACTGTAATTTTGTCTGATAGTGCTGTACAGGAACTTCAATCTTTATGATGTTGCCGACATCAATCCAGCGCCGCTGCGATGCCGGCTGTGAGGCATCGGATAGTTAGGAATTAGTGGGCGGCATCAGGGCGACAGGTGAGAGCTGAGGGTTCGAGGTATCCCGCTGCATCCGTCAGGGCGTCGCACCAACCTTGTGAACTGAATCATGGCCCCGGCTTTACAAAGCTTCCCGGCTCAGAACTACCTGCTCGCCGCACTGCCGCGGCACGAGTACGAACTCCTCGCTCCACGCCTGGAGACAGTTCACTTTCCAAAAGGCAAAGTGCTCTTTGAGCCGAACGACCCGGTCCGCTACGCATACTTCCCGCACGCAGGAATCGTCTCCCTGCTTTCATTCACGATGGAAGGCGAGACGATGGAGGTTGCCATGGTCGGACGCGAAGGAGTGATCGGTATCCCGGTCATTCTGCGTGCCGACAGGATGCCGTACCGCGTCGTGGCTCAACTCCCGGCGGACGCGGCGGCCCTCAAGGCCGAGGTGCTGAGGGATGTTTTTGACCGGGGCGGGCGGTTTCAGCACTTGCTACTCTCTTACACTCAGACGCTGCTCACTCAAGTCGCGCAGTCGGCACTGTGCAACCGATTCCACACGGTGGAGGAGAGACTCTGCCGCTGGCTGCGTGTCGCCCGTGACCGAACCGAATCCAGCGCTTTCGACGTGACGCATGAATTCCTTTCCCAGATGATCGGGGCGCCGCGCACCGGGGTCAGCGTCGCCGCTGGCGCGCTCCAACGCGCGAGGATCATCCGCTACAGCCGCGGACGGATGACCATCCTTGATTGGCGTGGCGTGGAGTTACGCTCCTGCGAGTGTTATGAGGTGATCAAGGAAGACCTCGACCGATTCCTCGCCGCTTAATGCTTTCCCTTCTGTGACACAGAACGATCTGTCCGAATCAGACACAGTCTGGTGCGGACGGACTCCTGTTCTCGCCCGGTGTATTGTCCGACCACGCCATGATTTCATTCATTCGACGCGATCTACCAACGGAGAAGCTTAACCGATATGAAAAGTCTCCTCGCAGTGATTGCTACAAGGCTTGATGTTGCTCGCCGCGCGTGGGCCAGACCGTTCGTGTATATGTCGATTCCCCGCGCGCTCGGCGTTGTCGTCCCCCTCTGTTTATTGCTCGCCTTTGCCGCACTCGGCGTCTACGCCCAAACAATCGGCGCGCAGTCCGTCGAAGACACTGCGCAATCGCTCTTCCAAACTTTTTACACGAAGTGGCGTTGGCCGATCTGCGGTCTGGCGCTCATCCCCGCCGGATGGCAGTGGTTTTCAAGCGACCCGCGTGGTAAGAGCCGGGCGCTGTCGATCTGCGCCGGGATTCTGGTGTGGGCACTGATCCCTTACTTCATCGCGCTGTTCCGCGTCGTGACTAACAGCTAAGGGGCTAAAGGGATGCGAAATGCTGAGAGGGACGACGAAGAAATTGAGTACCTCGACGTGTACCGGGCGCTCAAAGACCCGGTGTACCGCATCCGCTTCTTCTTCATCCGCTTAACGGACGGCAATCTGATGGTGTGTATTCTCGTCGCGATGATCATCTGGTTCGTCATCGACAACACGGGCACGGGACAATGGAGCGTCATCGGCGAATTGCTCACCCTCGACCCGTGGGGTTGGCTCGGAAGCGGCGTCACCGCCGCGCTACTCTTCAGCCTGCTTCACAAGCTGCGTCCTGAGGGTAACTCCGAGCAGATCGTGCGCGGCTGGCGTGCGCCAAAGCTCTTCGCGGCTCACACGCGCGCCGGTGATCGTCTGTGGTCACCGAATGGTGGGCGCTGCTTTGACAGGTGACCGAACAGGAGGCCTTAACGACCGTTGGCTCTCGATTTAATAACTCTGCTTGTCGGAACGACGCTCGCCAGCGCCGCGGCGTGGAAAACGGGTTTTGCCGACTCGCTCGCGGGCTGGCTCGGCTCGCGGGCGGAACGTGTCGGCGCGTGGGTCACAAGTGAGGACGGGACGTGGGCATCGCTGCCGGAGCAACTTCCCTACCGCGACTTCTACGCCGATGTCATCGAAACGCGCGACGGCTGGCTGTGGACCGGGCTTGAGTTGCGCCCCGTATCCACGGAGGGCTTCAGCGGGCGCGATTGGAACCTGGCGGGTGCGCGCCTCAACCGCGTCATCGCCGGGCTGCCTGATCACACGTGGGTGCAGGTCATCACCCTCATCTCTGACAGGGCTGACGACGCCTGCGCGGTCTTCGAGCGGCTGGCGACGCTCTCTCCCGACTCTGTGATGCAGACGCTCGCACGTTCACGCGCCGATCATCTCAGGCGTGAAGCCGCGTCGGGTCGCGTCCGCGATTCACGCACTCTCGCTTTCATCGGAAGGAAGCCACCGCCAAGCATCCTGCGCGTGCCGTTTCGCGGCGTCTGGTCAAGTCGTCCGTTCATCGAGTTGGAGCGCGCCGAGTTCCTCCAGCTTCGTGATGATGTTCTGCGGGCGCGCGACACGTTCGCCGCTGCCCTCAAAGCTGCCGGCGGCGCTTCGCGCCCAGTGTCGGCGCGCGTCGCCTTCGATCTGGCCTATGCGCGGCTCAACCCTGAGCGCGCGGCCTTCCATGCCGCGCCCGATTACGTGCCGCCTCACGTGACTGGCGTTTGTTCCGCTGACAGTATGTTCGACATGCCCCGACAAGGCACGTGTCGCAGTGCGTCGCTCTTTGAAAGCTTTCCTTCAGCCGCTCAAATCAGCCTCCCCAACGTCTCGGATTTCGCCGCGCGCGCGATGATTCCAGCCATCGAGCAAAGCGCACTCCGTGAAGAATTGTTCGCCGAGAACCCGCGCGAGACGCTGTGCTTCACCGATGTTGAGGTCAAGGAGGATTACTTCCTTCTCGGTTCCCTTCCCTGCACCACCGTCAGCCTCCAGCGCCTCCCGAAGAAGGTCTTTGCCGGACTGATGGAAGTATTGACGAGGAGTGCGGGACTCGACTTCCCGTTCTAAGTCTCGACCCATTTCGAACTCGGCAACTGGGTCGAGTGGGATGAGTATTTCGAGCGCAAGCAGTCGCGGCTCAAGGTTAACATCAAGCAGGCGGGCAACAACCCGAATCAAGACGAGGAGTTGAAGGA
>JALZJL010000128.1 GCA_030859785.1 Acidobacteriota bacterium | reverse complement strand
CCGGGGCGCAAAGAGCCGACGACCGGCGAGATGAATTACCAGAACATCTTTCGTCACATTCACGCCAAAGGTTATCAAGGGGTGATGGGCATGGAGCACGGCAACTCAAAACCCGGCAAGGAAGGCGAGCGCGCCGTGATCAACGCTTACGCCGCTGCCGACGGATTCGAGGTTTGATCATCAATGTCAGAGTGAATCAAGAAGGGAGAACTGATGGTACGTAAACAGACACGACGAATCTTTTTGGCGACTGGCGTAGCCGCAGCGGGCGGCGCGGCGGCGGTCGCGGGCGGGATGGCCCTCAACAAACGCGGCGCCGGCGAAGAAGGCGGCGAGAGCGTTGCACAAAAGGTCGCCAACCAGGGCGCGCCGACCGACGCCGCAAGCGGAGCAATCGCCGAGCGTGTGTTGGGGCGCACCGGCGTCGGTGTCCCGGTCTTCGGCCTCGGTGGCGCGGGACAGACGCCGCTTGATAAAAAGGAACGGCAACGCGAAGCGCTGGCGCTGATTGAAAGCGCGTTGCAACTAGGTGTGCGCTACTTCGACACCGCCGCCAACTACGGCCACAGTGAAGAGCACCTCGGCATGGTGCTGCCACCGCACCGCGCCAAACTTTTTCTGACCAGTAAGACTGATGCGCGCGACCGCGACGGAGCATGGCGCGAGCTTGAGCGTTCGCTGAAACGCTTGAAGACGGATCATCTAGATCTGTGGTACATGCACCACGTCTCGACACCGCAGGAGATCGAAAAAATCTTCGGCCCCGGCGGCGCGATTCACGCCCTCGAAGAAGCGAAGCAGCAGAAAGTCGTTCGCTTCGGCGGCGTCAGCGGTCACCACGAGCCGGCGATGATCCTCGAAGCTCTGCGACGCTACGAATTTCACGCGACGCTAATTCCGATCAACGCAGTGGATAAGCATCACCCACGACCGTTCATCCCGACGGTGCTTCAATACGCGCGTGAAAAGAATATCGGTGTCGTCGCGATGAAAGTTCCGGCCTACGGGCGACTGTTCAAGTCGGGGGCGCTCGACGGTATTCATCAGGCGATGGGGTATACACTGTCGCAAGCCGGCGTCCACGCCTGCGTGATCGCCGCCGAAGATCCGAAGCAGCTCGAACTGAACGTCAAAACGGCGCGCGCCTTCAAACCGCTTCCCGAAACCGAGTTAGCCGCGCTGGAAAAACGCACCGCCACCAAGTGGGAAGAGAACACGTTTTATCGCGCGTGGACTTAAGCAGGAAGGCAACAGTTAACAGTTTTGAGTTTCCAGTGTTAAGTTCAAAACTTAACACTGTTTGGGGCCCCAAGGGAATGGAATCAAGATGAGCGAACGAAGACTGGCAGAGCGCATGAAGGTGTCCCTGAAGTCGCAGTGGGAAGGGTCTCTTGGGCGTAAGCACGGTGAGATCGTGGACATCAGTGCGACCGGTTGCTTCGTTTTAACCGATGACAAAGTGCATCTCGGAGAACTGATCCGCATCGAGATCGAGATATTCGAGGGGAAGTGGCTCTACATGTGGGGCGAAGTTGTCTATCAGATTAAAGAGATGGGCTTCGCGCTGTGCTTCACCGGGTCGGTCGACGACGAATACAACTTACTACTCGAATACATCCGTTCAGGCAATGTCTCCAACCGTGAGGGCTGATCTGGAACTGCGATCTTGTTGAGTTGATACTCTGAGGGCGCGGCGAATGTCAGTTGACGTTCGCCGCGCCCTTTAAGCATGCAACTGACCTGATGCATCGCGGTCTCTTACTGGGTTAGCTCAAGCGCGATAATCGTGTCGTGCTCGTCGACCATCCGCGGCGGAGTCTTCAGCAACAAACCATATTCGTGCTCGACGAAATCGGCCTTGCTTCCATCCTTCAGGTAACGCGCTGATTTGACGCGCTGTGCGAGTCGCGGCAGCATGATAGCCTCGTCCGCCCAGTCGAGGATGTGAACGTAGACGGTGTTGCCTTTGCGCGTCGTCACGCCCCACCCGCGCGGAGTGACCGGGCCGCCGCGCGTGCCATAGATCGCTTCGCCATTCTTCTCTAACCACTGACCCATCTCGCGCAATTGAGTGACGAATTCGGGTTGAATTCGACCATTCGGCATCGGCCCGACGTTTAGCAGGAAGTTGGCGTCGTGGCCGGCGGCGCGCACCAGATAGTGAATCAACTCGCGCGTCGATTTGAATTTGCGGTCGTTAAGGTTGAAGCCCCACGAGTTGTTCATCGTTTCGCAGGTTTCCAAAGGCAAATCGCCGATCACCGAATCGCCACTAAAGCCAGTCGTGTTTTTGCCGGGCAAGTCCTTCTCGAACATCTGAAAGTCTTCGCCGGCGAATGGACGGCGGTGGTGGTTGTTGCCGACCAGCGCCTGCGGCTGCAAATCGTGAATCAGCTTATAGGTCTGCTCCAAACGCCAATCGGCGTCGGGCCGATCCCACCAGCCGTCGAACCAGATGCCGCCGATCTCGCCGTAGTTCGTCAGCAACTCTTTCAACTGCGCGTCCATGTAGTCGAGATACTTGTTCCACTCGCCTTTGTTCGCGCGCCCGGAGTCGAGGCCGGTGCGCCCGCGCGGGAAGTAGTCGGGGTGATGCCAGTCCAGATGCGAGTGATAAAAGAAGAGCTTGATCCCCTGGGCGCGGCACTCGTCGGCGAGCATCTTGAGCACATCCTTTTTGTATGGCGTGCGGTCTATGATGTCCCAGTCGGAGACTTTGGAATCGAACATCGCGAACCCGTCGTGGTGCTTGCTGGTGATTGTGATGTACTTCATCCCGGCGGCCTTGGCGAGCGCGACCCATTCCTTCGCGTCGAACTCGGTCGGGTTGAACTGCGCCGGCAGCCGGTCGTATGCGGCAATCGGAATCTTCCGGTTGTTCATCACCCACTCGCCGTCGCCGAGCACGCTGTATGTGCCCCAATGCACGAACAGCCCGAACTTCGCGTCCTGGAACCAGCGCCGCGCTTCGATGTTCGATGGGTGCGGACGATACTCGGCCCTGACCGTCGGCGCAAGATTCGCCAGCATCGCCAGTGTCATCAGCATCGTTGGTCCGAGCGCCACAACGATTCTCGCCTTCAGCACGCACTTGCTTGTCTTCATTTTCATACTCGCTCCGTTTCGAGGATTCTTTGGACGACGGCGCATCAGAATCTTCATATGAAATAGGGCTGACGCAACCAGCAGCAGAGGAACAACGGATTACACAGATGACACGGATTAATTGTCTGCTATCTGTGAAATCCGTGTCATCCGTTGTTTCAGTGATCCCTTTTGCGTAAGCCCTGTGAAAGCTACGAAGTGAGAAGTGCCGAACAAACGTCTCCGGCACTAATCATCGCGGCGCGGTTGATGGTGATGTGGTTAACGGTTTCGCGGAAAGCTCTTCAATCGTGATCGTTTTGTACCACGCCTCGCTCGGCGCGCCGCCGTGGATTTGCAGGCAGATCAAGCCGGCCTGCTTGATGGTGTCGTCGGGTTCGGTGTAATCGACGGTCTGGCGTCCGTTGATCGAGAGGCGGATGCGCCGGCCTTCCGTGCGAATCTCGTAGTCGTTCCAGTCGTCGCGCTTAAGTATTCGCTCTATGTCGACGGCAGCAGCGGGGACGGCGAGAGCGCGTTTGCGGCGCGACTCGTCGTAGAGCGCGCCCCACCAGCCGTCACCCAAATCGGCTTGGTAGCCAATCACCTCGTGGTTGCCGGGGATGCGCGCGGAGCGAATCTGCACGCCTGCGTTCGCGCCCGCGCCGAGCAGCTTGAACTTCAGGCGCAGCACAAAGTCAGTGTACTCGCGCGTGGTACATAAAAACTCGTTGCGAGGGATTCTCGCTTTCAGCGTGCCGCCGACCACCGCGCCGTCCGCGATGCGAAACGTCTTCGCGGTGTCGCCATCCCAGCCGGTGAACGTGCGCCCGTCAAACAGCGGGCGCGGCGCAACGGTCTGCGCCATCACCATGCCGCCGACGAGCCACACAGCGCAGCACGCCGCCATTATCGCGGCGATTGACGGGCGGTCGAGCCGGCATCGTTTCAGTTGTCGTTTCATCGGGTGGGGTTCATTGGGTAGATTGTCGTTTGGCCTCGGAGTAAGCGACGGCGCGCTATTTTTCGCCGCGCACCGCGCGCAGTTCCTTGAGAAAATCTTTGGCCGCGTCCTCGGCCCACATCGAGCCTTTCTTCGACCGCCAGATAACGCGCGGCTGTGGGTTGTCGCCCGCCTCGTTGCTAATGACGTACATTTCACCATATGGATAGAACATGCCGAGCGACCGGCGCATCTCAAGCACATTGAAATAGATGATGAAGTCGGCGGCGGCGACGCCGTCAACCGCGCTGATGCTCTTGTGCTTTCGAATGTACTTGTTCAACTGCCGGGCGATGGTGTCATGGGCGTAGCGGTGGTGGTAGCCGCGCGGCGGGGCTGACGCGACGTTGCTCTGATAGACCTGTTCGATAATTGTTTGCATCGACCCGCTCGCATCGACGACCTGGCTGCGGCGCGCCACCAGCAGCACGCGACGCTTGTTCCTGATCTCGGCCAGCGAGTTGACACTCGTTTCATAGTTCTCCGCGAACGCATGTTGCTGCGCTGACACGAATGCAGCGCCAGACCCAAACATCAAAATAAAAAGAAACGTTCTCCCGATAATGCCTGGCATGTCGCTCCCATCATTCCCCGCGCGACGGTCATCTCTGCCTGCGACCGTGCGGATTAAAGTTCCCTGAGATTTAATGCAAACATCGATTGGTATCATCCGCCTTCAGACGCGCGGTAAGTGATGGCGCGCGAGATGACGATCTTCTTAGCTTTTGAACGCGGGTCGGCGTCGCCGCGTGTGACGATGCGGAGCGTGTGCGCGCCGGGCTTGAGGTCGTAGGTGTGCCACAGGCTGTTGTCGTTGGTGCGCTCGACGATGTATGCATCGAGCGTGCCCGCTTTCTTGCCATCGAGGTAGACATCAGCCCGACCGCCCGACTGCGAGTAAGGCCCGACAAGCGCGACCGCTGTCCCATCGAATTTCAGTTCGGCCTCATAGCCGTCGCCGTTCGCCGCCACACCGACGACGTTCCGGCGCTCGCCACTGCCCCGCGTCTCTTCGGCCCACGTCCCCTTCCAACTCCATGCCGCATCCTTTGTTTCGATGCTCTTGTGTGGGATGCCCATGTCCCACTGTTCGAGCTTCGCAGCCTTCGGCACCTGGTGCGGAATGACCACTTCCGTGTCGGTGACTTTGCCACCGGCCATCCGCACCACTTTGAAAGCTCGCTCCAACGTCGAGCGTGTGATGTCGTTAAATGAATACTGGGTGTAGTCAAACTTCTTATCGGCAATCGGCGCGATGCCCGCTTTCCACTCGTCGGGGATTCGGGAGTAGCCGAGCATCACGCCGACGATTCCGGCGGCGCTCGATGGGTTGCAATCCGAATCCTGGCCGGCGCGCGTCGAGACTTCGAGCGTCTTTTGCATGTCACCTTTGCCGTAGAGTAGGCCGAGCGCGATGAACGCGCCGTTGACACGAGCGTCGATATTGAATGGGCTGAGTGCGCCGTCGGGACACGGGTCGTGTTTGTCCCATTTGTCGGTGATGAGTTGCCAGGTTTTACGCCAGTCGTCGGGGTGCTTGGCCGACCAGTCGAGCACGTCGCGAATCAGCCGCGCGTAGCCGCTCTCTGCCGGCATCGTCGCGAGTCCCTGTTCGACGATCTTACGCGGGTCGCTCTCGAAGAACGCGACGGCGTACATGCCTGTGACGAACATGCCGCCGTAGAGTCCGTCGCCGTGGTTCATCACGCGCCCGACGCGCTCGCAATACTTGTTCGATTCCTGCGGCAATCCCGGCGTCATCATCCCGATGAAGTCGGCTTCAATCTGAAAGTCGATGTCGTTGGCGTGGATGTTGTACTTCGGGTGACCGGACATCGGAGCCTTAATCCCTTGATTCAGCAGACGGCGCGCACCGGCGTTGGCGTGCCAGAGGTTATACTTCGAATCCTTGAACGCCTCGCCGTATTGCTCGGTCGTCGCGTCAAGGCCGATGCGGTCCATCACCTCGGCGAACGTCATCTCGACGTAAAGATCATCCTGCGCGATGGAGTTCATCAGCCGGTCGGGTTTCCAGTCCTGATAGCCGCCGATATTAGTCTCGATGATCTTGCCGTTCGAGCGAAACTCGGTTGGCGCGCCGTACGAAACGCCGATCATCTGCCCGGCCCACCCGCCGCGAATCTTGTCTTCGAGTGCGGCCCGCGAGATGCGGCGCGGTTCCGTCTTAACTCTTCGTTGCGGCGCTGCCGCCGGAACGTAGGTCGCGAGTAGTGAGAGCAAAAGGCCGAGAGCGATGAGTTTGCTGCGCATTGAATTTTCTTTCTGTTAGCAAAAAAGGGATGGTGTTCAATTACCGAATCGGGTTAATTTATATTTCCAAGCACATCAAGGTGTCAATCCTTATTTCGCTCGACCATTTCTGATTATTGACGGAAGGTGAAAAATTCTATGAAAGACGGTGCCGGACGGCGGACGCTTGCGGTCTTCACATGCTCGCTCGCCGCGTTGGTGATTGCCAATCTGACGAGTTGCGGCGGCAGGACGACTGACACGCCGACATCAGGAACAACGTCCGGTAAGCCGCGTGTCGCGTTGGTGATGAAATCGCTGGCAAACGAATTCTTTAAGACGATGCAGACGGGCGCGGAGGCGCATCAGCGTGAGCACGCGGGCGACTATGAATTGATCGCCAACGGAATCAAGGATGAGCAGGACGTGGCGCGGCAGATTG
>JALZJL010000115.1 GCA_030859785.1 Acidobacteriota bacterium | reverse complement strand
AAGAGCGACGTGTCAGCCATCGGTGGATATCCTTTCCAGTTTTGTTTGGCGATAGAACTGGAAGAGGATAACCGTCCGATGGCTTTTACGCATTTTCAATGATCATTTTTTGTCCTGTACTAAGGGAAAATGTAAGCAAAATTTAGCAAATAGCAGCTTAGAATGTTTTATTAAACAAGGCTGAGGATTGGGCGAAATGATCTTCGATAGTTATGTTGCGAACTTTTTAAGTCCTGATAATCCTATTTGACTACTTTCTCTCAATACCTAAGATTGTCTTGGATGCTCTATTGCATCCCAAGTCCATGTTGAAGGAGATTGTGTATGAGCATTAACAAAATCAAACGAACTCCGTCACTCATGATAGCTTTCGGCGTGGCGCTGGTGATAGCAGGAACACCGCTGCTGTTCGGGCAAGACTCAAGTGCCCAAACTACTAGAGACAGGACTATAAACACGCGCCCGATTCCCAGTGGGGCGATGGTGAAATTCAGGGGTGTCGTCATTAGACGCGACGCCGACACCTTCGTGGTTCGCGACAGCAATCGCGTGGACACGGCGATCCTCCTGACCGATGACACGAGCGTCAAAACCCATCGGCGGGGCATATTTCGCGGCGGTAAGAAATATGCTGTGACTGACATTTTGACGGGGCTGATTGTAGAAGTTGAGGGACGCGGTGATCAGCAGGGCCAACTCGTCGCCGAAAAGATCAGGTTCAACGAGTCGGACATGAGGGCCGCGATCACGACCGAAACACGCGTCGGCCCCGTGGAGGCGAACCAACTGCGTCTGTCAGGGCAAATGGATGAGCTGACTGCCGTCGCCAACGAGGCCAGGAGTGAGGCGAGCCAAGCTAACGAGCGCATTTCCTCTCTCGACGACTACGACGTGCAGGAATCAGTCGCAGTTAATTTCAGAGTAAATAGCGCGGTGCTAACAGCGGGGGCCAAGCAACTACTTGACGCCCTCGCGGCAAAGGCTATTAGTGCTAAAGGGTACGTAATTGAGGTCGCCGGGCATGCGGATGCGACCGGCAGCGCACAGAGGAATTTCCAACTCAGCCAGCAGCGTGCCGAATCGGTGGTTCAGTACCTAGCAGTAAACCATAAAATCCCGTTACGCCGTTTTATCACGCCCATGGGTTATGGTAAGTCGGAAGCCGTCGCGGACAACACGACCGCAGCCGGGCGCGCGCAAAATCGGCGGGTAGAAGTTAAAATGCTCATCAGTCGAGGTATGAGCCGGCCTATATCAACGGCAACGTCCACACGCAATCCATAATAGCGCTCCCCTCACGGCAGTGGGATTCGAGTGAATGCAATTTCCGTGATTGGAGCCGCAGTGTTTAAGGATTAAGACTGGGGTGAATTTTTCGACAGATGCCGTCGAAGAGCGCGCTCTCCTCGACGACTAGCTTGCCCACTATAAGTTCCCCAACGACATTCGCCGTGCGGCCCAACTCAAGCAGTTCGCTGGCGTTAATCTGCCCCTCAACAGTCCCGTTTATCTTCGCGACGGCAACATTTATCATCGCGCCGGTGACATGCGCACCGGCACTTACGATCAGCGTGCCGCCCGGTGAATTGATTTGACCGGAGAACTTCCCGTCGATACGGAGCATCGATTTGAAGTGCACCTCTCCTTTGAAACTCAGGACGTCACCGACGAAGCCGAGGGAGCCATCCTTCAGCCCGCTCACTAGGTAATCCCGATCTTCGCTCGCGGTGACCGCTTGACTACTCACCTTATTTCTCTCCTTACACTTCTCAGCGTTGTTATATTATTGCGTTTGTAATGGGTTGAGACGGCGATTTAGCCTTTAAACCCCTCCCATCCGGAAGTTAGAAAATAAAACTCGCCGCTCAGAGGGGCACAATAACATTCACGGATCTCTTCAGAAGTTGTGATCGGATTGCCGTTCAGAGATGGCGCAAGATTTGTATGGTCATGGCAACCCGTTAAAGCCGAGCATCAGGCGCGAGCAGAATGAAAAACGGTGTCCAAGATTCCTCAAGTGGCTCGGCTAAGATCAGCGGAGAGCCAGTCTCGAATGGAGAACGCGAAATCCAGCCTTCGCGTTGCGCAAAGCGCATGATGGCGCGCATCTGTTCAAGCTGGCGATTCACAGAAGTGATAGAACGCGATCTTTCGGACTTGATGATCTCAACTCCACCATCTGGCTTATTAACTTTTTTCTCGGTGACAATGAGTGTTTCTAAGCGTTTGAGCTTATAACTCTCAACCTCTGAGTGTGTAATGGATTTAATGCGCCGATTGCTGAAGTTGTGAGCAATGCCTTCAGTGCCCCAAGCGCCGGAGAAACGGAACGAATTGATTTGCTTGTCGCTCACCGCATCGAAGCCAAATATCTCTTTCCGTTAAGCGGCGGTCAGTTCGCCGGTGTCCCACTTCGCTTCGCGCAAACTCTGATCGGCTTTCTCACCTTGCACTTCTGGCTGCTCGTCGCAAGCGTCATCGGTCTTTCGGCTTATCGCGCGTGGCAACTTCTGCCGGAACTCGCCTGAGAGGTTCCGCCCGTGCGGTTCTATTTCCCGGCGCTCATCCTGTGGTCGCTTGCCCATCTCGTCTATCTTGTTTGGTACTTTGCTACGCGACACTATGAATACTGTATTATGCGCATTGTCTCGGAGACTTACGACCCGAATTACGAGCAGGCATGAATGGGATAAAATCCACTTGTCGCGAGTGGTAATAAGATAAAATCCGCCTTGCCTTTTACCCCGTTCTATAACGCCAAACTCCACCGCTTTCACCATCGACTGAAACAATTATGGCAACCGAATCACCGGACAACCAAACCACGATCACAGACGCGCACGGACACCCGCACACCACCGCGAAGCCGACCGGACGCTACCTCTTCACGCTCTCGCTCGCCGCGCTCGGCGTCGTCTATGGCGACATCGGAACCAGCCCGCTTTATGCGATGCGCGAATGCTTTCATGGTCCGCACGCGATTGCAGCAACTCCGGCGAACGTCATGGGCGTCCTGTCGCTTGTCTTCTGGTCGCTCATACTCGTCATCTCCGGCAAGTATTTGACGTTCGTTCTCAATGCGGATAACAGGGGCGAAGGCGGCATCCTTGCTTTAACTGCACTCGCGACGCCAATCAAGATTTTGAGCAAGTCGGAACGCTGGAGCCTGGTAATTCTCGGTATCTTTGGCGCGGCGTTGCTCTACGGCGACGGCATGATTACGCCCGCGATTTCCGTGTTGAGCGCCGTCGAGGGATTGAACGTCGCGACTCCCATTTTCGCCCGCTACGTGATTCCGATTACGATCATCATCCTCATTGGATTGTTCCTGATACAAAGTCGCGGCACCGCCGGCATCGGCAAAATCTTTGGGCCCGTCACGTTAATCTATTTCGCGACGCTCACCGTCCTCGGTGTGACGCAGATCGTCCAGCACCCGGACGTGCTCGCCGCTGTCAACCCTGTTTACGCCATCAACTTCTTCGCCGCGAACGGCTTCGCGGGATACTTCATCCTCGGCACGGTTGTGCTCGTCATCACCGGCGGCGAATCCCTCTACGTTGATCTAGGGCACTTCGGACGCCGCCCGATTCGCATCGTTTGGTTCACAATCGTGCTGCCTGCGCTCCTCATAAATTACTTCGGACAGGGAGCGCTGCTTATCGCCGACCCGGCGACCGCCGAAAATCCGTTTTATCTCCTTGCGCCGTCGTGGGCGCTTTACCCGCTCGTCGTGCTTGCGACATTTGCGACCGTGATTGCGTCGCAAGCCGTTATCTCCGGCGCGTTCTCGGTGACGATGCAAGCAGTGCAGCTAGGATTTCTGCCGCGCATGAAGATCGACCACACCAGCATGACGGAGTTCGGGCAGATTTATATTCCGGCAGTCAACTGGATGTTGATGGTGGCGTGCATCGTGCTCGTCATCTTCTTCCGCTCGTCGTCAAACTTGGCTGCCGCCTACGGCATCGCCGTCATATCAACAATGACAATCACCTCTATCATGTTCACAATCGTCGCGCGCGAGCGATGGGGCTGGAACTGGCTGACGGCGGGCGCGCTAGGCGGCTTTTTTCTCATCATTGACCTCGCATTCCTTGGCGCTAACATTGTCAAGATTCCGGATGGAGGATGGTTCCCGCTCGTCGCCGCCGTCATCATCTTCACTGTGATGACGACGTGGAAGCGCGGAAGGCGCGCGGTCGCCAGATTGATCGTCTCCAACGCCCACCCGATTGAGCAGTTTGTGCAAGATGTAGCTAGCCACAGCCACCCGCACGTGCGAGTTCCCGGCACAGCCATCTTCATGAACGGCAACCCATCCGGCACGCCGCCCGCACTTATGCACAACCTCAAGCACAACTACGTGCTGCACGAGCGAGTCATTCTGCTGACCGCGAAGACGCAGCAAGTGCCACATGTCGAAGAGGCAGAGCGCACGCGTGTCGATACCCTTGGCAATGGCTTCTGGCGCCTGACCGTCAACTATGGCTTCATGGAAGACCCCGACATCCCGAAAGTGCTGGAGAACCTCAACGACCCGAATCTCAAACTCGACCCGCAGAAAGTTACCTACTTCCTCGGACGCGAAAGCCTGATCGCGACCAAGAAGATCGTAGACATGGCGCTCTGGCGCGAGAAACTCTTTGTCAACATGGTGCACAACGCCACAAGCGCGACAAGCTACTTCTGCCTGCCGCCGAATCAAGTCGTCGAACTCGGCTCGCAAGTCGAAATCTGATAAACGAGAAGAATTGAATGCGCATGGCTAGAAGTGGTCTCATAAATGCCTGCGGGCGTTCAGCATTCAAGGAATCGCTTAGAGAAGAGACTGAGGCGGTTGAGAAAGGTGAGAGTAAGATATTGGGTAAAACTACTCAAACGGAAGAAAACTCTCACAGGATTTTAGCTACATGTTAGCTCTGCTAAAAGCGTTAGATAAGCTTTGAAGCTCCCAAATTCAAGCCGCTTCGAGCGCATCTATTTTGGGAACTCCTACTTGAGTTCTGTCCTATTGACATAGAAAACGACCGTTTATCTTGTAGTTTCCCGAAGGAAGTAGACGCTACCTTCGTTACTTGCTGCCTAAGCGAAACGTGAGGCCGACCGTCACGCCGAACGGATAGCCGGGGGTGGCATGAATACGTTCTTTCGGGTCATCGCCGGGGCGCACTCTCGACTCAAAGAAGTTCTGCGTCTCGAAGTACCGCTTGTTCAAGAGATTATCAACCGCGAGATTAATGTCCATGAAGCTTCGCAGCCGTCTGCTCACGTAGAAGTCAACCACGTCTAAGCCAGAGGCGCGGATGCCTGCATCAAGCGGGTCTACGCGGTAGTTGCTCGCGTGTCGGTAGCGGAGCGAGCCAGCAAATCCGCGCCAGCCAGTGAGCGTAAAGCTCGCGTTTCCGACCGTATGCGGCGCACTGTCAACATACTCGCGCGGTGAGGTCCCGCGGAAGAACGCATTCATCACTTGCGTCACACCGCCGTTAAAAGCGAGGTGACTCGTCAGACGCACCGAGCTTTTTACCTCGTACCCGTAGGCCCGGCTCGGCCCGGCGAACTCAATGCTCCCGTCATCGGGGATATAGACCTGCTGGTTCGAGTTGTCGATGAGAAAGAGGTCTGTCGTGACCGATAGCCGCTTGTAGTTGTGCGAAGTGCCGGTCTGGTAGAAATCGGTCGTCGCGACTCTCGGGCTCTCGGGCCGCTGGACGACTCCCCGCGCATCCTGACTGCTGATGCCACGACCGTAGTTGAAGTGCAGGGTGATAGGCAGACGGTCTGATGGCGTGTAGGCGAGTCCGGCTTTCGGCTGGACCCTCCCCGCACCTTCAGTGCCTGAGAAGACGGGTCGGATTCTATCTTCGACGTTGAAGCGGAAGTAGTCGTATCGTACCCCCCCCTCCAGGTGCAAACGGCCCCGGAAGAGGTTCAGCGATTGTTGCACGTAACCAGCCGTGTTCGTCACGCGCGCGTGAGCACTGGTCAGAAGGAAGCACGTCGTGTTGAGCCTGTCTGGAAGGCCAGGCACGTCAGGGTTGTCGTTGCTCACGCAGTCATTCAAGTTCACCCGGCTCACGAACGCGCGGTTCGGGTTGCGTGCTATTGAAGGGTAGAGCCCAACGTTCGTCTGGAAGGCATGAAAGTTTCCGCCCACGGTGAGGAGTGCTGTTGCACCGAAAAGCTTATAGGGTCGAACGTACTGGAGGTTTGCGCCTTGCTGAAGGCGCGAGTCGTGCTGCTGAATCTCGTCGCCGGACTCTTGGTCGCTGAGGAAGAAGGTAAAATTCGACCATAGGTCAAAGAGCGAGCGTGTCAGAAAGCCGTCCACCTTGAAGATGTCACCCCGCGTACCTTCCCGCCGATAGTAGACGCCGACGGTGCCAGACTGTACAGCCCCCCCGTTATCCGGGTCGATGAAGCCGAACCGGTCGAGCTGCCGCGCGAAAACCAAGTCTAAAGGAATTTGCCCAGAAGAGAAGAAATCGTTTCGGCCCGCGTTAAGCTTAAAGCCTATGGCCGACTTGTCGCCGAGGAGCCGCGTGTAGTTAGCCGTCACGTTGTCGCGCTTGTAGCGCAGCGGACTAATAAACGGCCCATCCGTGCGCGAGACCTCGTAGGCAACAAAAGCGCTCGCGCGGTCGAGCGTGGGGCTATAAGCAAGAAAGCTTCTGAAGGTGTCAAACGAACCGGCCTGAACCCGCGCAGTCAAAACATCCGGCAAGCTCTCTTTCGTTCGGATGTGGACGACGCCGAGCCCGGTGAAGTCGCCGTACTCCGCGCTGAAGGGGCCATTCAGGATGTCCACATCGGCAATAAGTTCGGGAGTTAAACTCTTGAGTGCACCCAAGTACCCTTGCCCGTGACCCTGCGTAGCTTGGTTCTGCTGCACGTCATCGACTAAGACCTTCAAGCCACCAAAGAGCCCGCCGTGGTCCATGTTGAAACCGAAGCGGCGGACCTCCAGAGATTTGCCGCCGCCCTCGTGCTGGCCGGCGTTGATGCCAGCATCAAGGGTGTGGAAGACTTGGTCGTCGCGCAGAAAAAGACCTTCGCGGTAAACGGTATCGTTTCTCCGCTCGATTGAAGGGTCAGCGACGGACGAAACGATAACCACACTCTCATGAACCGAGGGAACGGCGAGTTCGACTTTAACCTGGAGGTTATTAGCTGCCTCTCCGGGGGCAATATCCCGCTGTAAGGGCGTGACATTCTTTCCCTCAAAATTGAGCGTCAGAGGCTCATTAGGAACAGTGAGGCGGAAAGCGCCCTCCTCATCGCTCACCGTCCGATGCTCCTCGCCTGAACGCGCGCGGGCGACAATTGTTACCCCTGGCACAAGTTCGTTCTGCTGTGAGATAACCACCCCGGAAACGGTGCGCGTGGCAGCGTTCTGCGCCGGCGTGCTAAGCGAGATGGAGAGTAAAACCACAAGCGGGAGTATCCTACGCATTGGTGTAAACCTTTCGTGCCGGTGGCAAGTAGTAGCTTAATTAATACGTGCGAAAAGGCGAATTTGGACTTCCCTCGTATGTAGAAGAAAAAGCCACCCTGGACGCCTACGGTCGAGAGCTTTGTGGCTCCCGTCCGCCATCGGTCATCCTGGTGGCTTGTTTCTCAGCTTCCCCTGTTGTTACCGGCCAGATACTAAATGCGCACGCATTAGATGTTCCGACAAAGTTGGATAGGCAAAGGCAGAGCATCTCGGCTAAAGTTAATGTGTGAAAATCAACTGCCTCCAACGACACTCTGCCTCAACCATTAAAGCACTTTTCGGGTTGCCGCCGAAAGTCTTAGCCGAAGTGCTGTTTCTGACGCTCCCCGCAGTGGAACACCAGCGGACGGTGAGACTCCAGAAACGACCGCAACGCAAACGCCCCTTTTATGCGCGCGACGGGCGACCACGCCAGGTCAAGCCGTTTGAGAAAGTCCTGATGTGTCTTTTGTACTTGCGGCACAACACGTCGCACGAAATCGTCGGACGCCTGTTTGGTAAGAGCGCAGACACGTCGGAGAACGCCTTTGTCGAAGTGCTGCCGGTCTTGAAGGGCTTGTTTCCCAACGAGAAATGGGAAGCTGAAAGAAGGTATCGGAGCAGCGCTGAGAAGTGGACGCCGGCACAAGTGCAGCGCGTGATCGTGGATAGTTTTGAGACCTATGTGCCGCGTCCCTCGAACAATGAGCGACAAAAGCGGCTCTATTCCGGCAAGAAGAAGCGCCACACGGTGAAGACCCAAATCTATACGGATCAGGCTGGTGGGATACTCTCAGTTGGCAAGGCGTACCGCGGGCCGAAAGCTGACATCAGGATTTACGAGGCAGAACCCATCGCCGAGATATTACAAGAGAAACCGAGAATGGGAGACAAGGCGTATTGTGCGGGGACACATCCGGAGCTCGAAACACCTGTCAAGAAACGACAAGGGAAAGAATTGAGCGCCGCGCAGAAAGCGGCGAACACGGAGGTGTCAAAAAAGAGAGTGCGAGTTGAGCATGGCATCAGACGGGTGAAGGGATTCAGCATCGTGAGAGGCGAGTATCGGATGCCGTTGGGGTTGTTCACCGCGGTTTCATCAGCCGTGGTGGGACTGATTCAGTTCGCCACCATCGTCGGCTAGAGAGCTGACCTGGGAGA
>JALZJL010000111.1 GCA_030859785.1 Acidobacteriota bacterium | reverse complement strand
CGTAACAAATCTGATTTCAAGTGGCGACACTTCGAACCGGAACTCATCCTTTTGTGTGTCCGCTGGTATCTTCGCTATCAACTTTCTTATCGTGATGTCGAAGAGATGATGCGTGAGCGCGGGCTCTCGGTGGATCACTCGACCGTGTTTCGGTGGGTACAAAGATACGCTCCTGAGATCAATAAGCGCATGCGCCAACATTTGAAGATGAGCGGCACCTCATACCGAGTGGATGAGACCTATATCAAAGTCGGGAAGACGTGTAAGTATTTGTATCGTGCGGTGGACAAAGACGGACAAACTATTGAGTTCATGTTAAGCGCGAAACGTGACGTTTCCGCCGCAAAACGATTCTTTCTTAAAATGATGAGAGCCGATCATCGCCGACTACCTCTCTCAATCTCAGTCGACAAGAATGCTGCTTATCCGGATGCGTTCACCACATCGCAAGACGAACAAGTGTTGCCGAAGGATTGCACACTCAGGCGCGTAAAATACTTAAACAATATGATCGAACAGGACCATCGTTTCATTAAAAAGAGAGTCCGAGCGAGTCAATGCTTTCGCTCGTTCCATACGGCGGAGAGAACGATTGAGGGTATTGAGGCGTTGCACATGTTACACAAGGGTCAGGTGAAAAGATTGAACGGGAAAGACGCGGCGGGTCAGGCGAAGTTCGTCATGAGCCTCTTCTCGGTCGCCGCATAACGGACTTCACTCGAGGACCTTTCGCGTCTCGAAATAATCTTTGCAACAGAGCCTCTTTCCACATCCGCGGTCACTCCCGTCTCCTTGCCTGCCGCCGTGTGCTGTGCGGCAGGGATAACGCGGCGGTACGCTTCCCAAAAGTCGCTGTAACAGTGCGCGCGATGATAGGCGGTAGGAATCCGCGCCCAGAGTTTTTGACACGTGGCGGCGCTGCTGTCGCCAATATAGTAGGCCACGACCTGCCGCGTCGTGCGACATAAGGCAATCCAAATCCACCGTTTGTTGCAACGCTTTGCCACGAATGACCAGAGTTCATCAAGTTCCAGCACTGGCACCGATGCCGGGTCTGGTGCGATCAGCGTCGCGCTCAACTCAGGCAGCGTGAACTCTTTTTTTTGAGCCAACTGCTGACTGTGTTGCGCGAGACGCCGAAGGTGCGCGTCAGCCCGCGCAGACTGCTGCGTTCATGATAGGCGCGCAGAATGCGCTCGCGCTCCTCTACGGTGTAGCCGTTATCTTGCGGCTGGTCGCGACTCGTGCGCCCACAGGCGGCGCACAGATAGCGTTGCTTGCCATTCTGGGTTAAGCCATTGCGGGCGAGGTGGTCGCTGCCGCAGTGATAACATGTAAGTTGAACCATGCGAGAGAGTTTACCTTCTCTCACGTGATTGACCCACTACCCAATCGAAAACCGCTCTAAGTACCCGCACACGAGATCTATTCGACACCCGCTATCTCGAAGCGGCACTTCGGTGACTTCTCCCGGTCACACCATTCTTGAACCGGAACGCCGACGATCTCTGCGACGAGAGCTTCAGCGAGCTTACAAACCTCCGGGTGACAGGTGACGGCAGCGGCAAGCGGGCAACTCCCGCTCCTGATGAAAAGCTTGTCATCCTCTGTTTCAAATTTGGCTGAACCACCTATCGCCTCCAGCGCCTCCAGCGCCTTATGTATGCGGCTCTCCAAATTACCTGCATCTTTGTCTGAAGCACGGCCAGCCGCCATTAAGCGACCTACTTCGCGCAACACCTCTTCCATCGCATCAGGCGTAAGACGCCCTTTCAACACATTGATGAGTTCGTTCAGCAGGGCATCGTAAGCCTTTGGGAAAAGTCGCTCCGCCTCCGGTGTGAGAGCATAAGCATTGTGCGGCTTACGCAATCCGCGCCGCACACCGCTCTGCCGAACAAGCCCGTCGCGTTCGAGAGTGGCGAGGTTCGCCCGTACTCCGTTATCCGTCAGCCCAAGCTCTGTCGCCAATTCTTCAACAGTACTTGTGGTACCCCGCAGCAGAGACACGATGCGTCCACGTGTACTCTCGAAGAACCGCTCGTCTAATTTGGTGGCCTTCATTTCTTAACCTCTACAACAAATTATAGTCTTTTTCAGATAAAAACACAATAAGTCAAAATAATACTTGACTTATTAAAGAAATGCGCTAATATCCCATCAAAACAAGTTCGCACAAGCGTAATCAATGAGATTTGTAAACATTCAGGAGAACATGAAAGATGGCACAAGCAATCAGCAACGCAGCAGGAACTGCTCCCCTCGCAGAAGCAAACACCAACGTCGCCCGACCCAGTTATCAGGCGTACCAGATTCTCCGTCTGGGATTCACCGTCGCGCCCATCGTGGCAGGACTCGATAAGTTTTTCCATTTCCTCGTCAATTGGGATCAATACCTTACGTCGTTCGTCAACAATTTGACCGGCGGGCATGGTCATCAGTTGATGCTCGCTGCGGGAGTCATCGAGATCGCGGCGGGCATCGGCGTCGCGCTCAAGCCGAAGATTTTCGCTTACATCGTGGCGGCGTGGCTGTTGATGATCGTCGTCAATCTACTGATGATTCCCGGCTACTTCGATGTCGCCCTGCGCGACTTTGGACTCTCACTCGGCGCTCTAGCCCTCGCACGCTTGAGCCACGAGTTTCATCGCTAAAGGCTGGAGGGAAGATTTAGAGGTTATATGAAGAAGTTCATGAAAGAAGAACAGGACGCAAGTTGTCCGCGAGCGCCGCACACGCTTTCGGTTGAGCGAGTAGCTATCGCGCGGCTGCCGACGGAAGTGGGCGAGTTCAAGATCGCTGGCTATCGCTCGCTCAACAGCAGTGAAGAGTTCGTGGCTTTGTTCAAGGGCGAGATGAACACGCGGCTTCCGACGCTCGTGCGTATCCACTCGCAATGCTTAACGGGTGACGTATTCGGCTCAACCAAGTGCGACTGTGGTCGGCAGCTACGCCGCACGATGGAGATGATCGAAGCGGAAGGACGCGGCGCAATCGTCTATCAGCATCAGGAAGGGCGTGGCATCGGCATCATCAAGAAGATTCGTGCCTACGCCTTGCAGGATGAAGGCGCAGACACAATAGAAGCCAACGAGCGGCTTGGTCTTGCCGTTGATTCGCGCGAATACAGGCAGTGCGCCGAAATCCTATTCGATCTGGGGCTATGTCAGGTGCGACTGCTCTCAAACAATCCTTTGAAGTTGCGCGCGATAGAAGATGCCGGCATGGAGGTCGTCGAGCGCGTCTCGATTGAGGTCGAATCGGCTGATGCCGCGATGCACTACTTACGCACAAAGAAGCAGAAAATGGGTCACTTACTTGAAAAAGTCAAGTGAATTTGAGAAGCACACTCCCTACTACTGCACGAGACAACGATCGTTTGATAAGGGAGATGTGCTCTGGCAAGAGACAAAGGAACTGCCAGGCGACCTGCGCTAACGCGGAACGCCGATCATGGTGACAAGGTGGTTGATAACCCTCGCATTCCAATTGACAACGGACTTCTGGCCGCACTGGCTGAGGAGGAGTTCCAGCGACTTGTTCAGCACCTGGAGCTTGTCCCGCTCGCTCGCGGCGAAACGCTTTATGAATTTTGTGAACACATCCGGCACGTCTATTTCCTCCATCAGAACACCCTCGTCTCTTTGCTCTCGACTATGGAAGACGGCACGAGCGTCGAAGCGGGCGTTGTGGGTAACGAAGGAATGGTGGGCATCCAAGCGTTCCTCAGAGCGGATGCAACGCCCCACCGGGCCGTCGTACAGGTTCCGGGCAATGCTATGAGGATGCCCGTGGAGGCGCTCCGAGAAGAGTTCGACCGGGGCGGAGTGCTTCAAGACCTGCTGCTTCGCTACGCCCACTCGTTGTTCACGCAGGTCTCGCAAACGGCTGCCTGCAACCACTTCCACTCGGTGGAAGAGCGTCTGTCGCGTTGGCTGCTAGTAATTCACGACCGCGTTGCGTCGAAAGACCTTCCGCTCACTCAAGAGTTGATCTCCCGCAGGTTGGGCGCACATCGCTCAAGCGTCAGCGAAGCCGCCGTACTTCTACATGATGAGGGATTGATCCGCTACTCGCGCGGCAAAATGACCGTTCTCGATAGTGAGCGATTAAAGTCCGTGACATGCGAGTGCTACGGAATCATCAGAGATGAATTTGATCGAACCCTCGGCATTTAGATTCTTGAAATTAGTTTCAGTTATGCCGGAAATTATACAGACAGCAATTTTTCGACTGAATATAGTTCGTCGCTAAATTCTTCATTTGGTAGGTAGCTATCAGTGGTTATGCAAGCGTATGGACAGCTAACTTTCGGATGAGCATTGAGTCCATTTCATTTGAGAACAGTTTGCTGAGAACTAATTGTGAAATTCTTTATTGACACAGCGAACCTAAACGAGATTCGTGAAGCCGCCGCACTCGGCCTGATCGACGGCGTCACAACCAACCCTTCGCTCGTTGCCAAAGAGGGCGGGGTTGACTTCCATGCACACGTCGCCGCCATCTGCGAGATCGTGCAGGGTGATGTCTCTGCCGAAGTCACCAGCCTCGACACCGAAGGCATGTTGCGCGAGGGACGCGAGTACGCGCGCATCGCGCCCAACGTGGTGGTCAAATGTCCGCTCACTAGCGATGGCTTGAAGGCCACACGCCAGCTAACGTTAGAAGGCATCAAGGTCAATGTTACGCTCTGCTTCTCCGCCGCCCAAGCCATTCTCGCGGCTAAGGCGGGCGCTGCTTACATCAGTCCATTCCTGGGTCGCCTCGATGACATAGGTCAGAACGGTCTCGCACTCCTTACCGAGATCGTTGAAATCTACAACAACTACGACTGGAAAACGGAAGTGCTTGCCGCCAGCATTCGCCATCCCATTCATGTCATCGAGGCAGCGCGGATCGGGGCGGACGTCGCAACAATGCCCTTCAAAGTAATCGAGCAACTGATCAAACATCCGCTCACAGATAAGGGACTTGATCAATTTATCGCTGACTCGCGCAAGGTAGGACGATAAAGAGGGAACCGAAAGTAGGACGCCGGAATGCTTTAACCATGATGGAGTAGAGCGGGAGGATTGAGCGGATCGCACAGTTCCGCTTAGCGGTCGGAAGGAACTCCGAACCACTCAGAAGTAACTCTTGAGCGGTTCTTCTCAACACAGGGAGGCTGGTATGTCAGACAGAAAAGAGCGCTCAAGTAAAGTGGCACAAGAAGTCGTTAACCAACAGGATAGCGTGGCTCCCGGTGAGGGCACCTTTCACGACTTAGCGGTTGAGAAGGAAGGCAATGTTCAGGCCAGCCTGACTGTCAACGAGAAGATCAGGCTGGTCAAATTGTTAACCCTGTTAATAAGCATTGCGCTCGGGCTTTTGTATTTTGCACACGGGAGCCGCGCTCAACGCTCTAATGCTCGCGGGCGAGACGAAAGAGGGCAAACTCAAAAGGAAAAAAGGTTCGACGATCAGAGTGGCGGAAATGCGCAGCAGATGTTGGAAGAAGGCAGGCACATCTTTCGCTTCGACACTTTCGGCGATGAAGCCTTCTGGGGCGATACGCTTAAACTTCACCAAGCTATTCAAGGTGCAAAGTTCGGCGGCGTTGGACCGGGCGTCAGCCCGAAGACGGCATTGGCCGTGGGCTTAAAAGTAGATGCTGAAGCCCTGCCTCCGGCAGTTGTCGAGGCGATCAAGAAAGGACAGGTGAATCTTGACGATCCCGCGACTACACTCACCCTGCTCAAACTGAATGCGGTCGTCGGCGTCAAAGGAATATTCAATGACAATGAGAGCCTCAAGTCGATGGGCATTTCGTGCGCGCTATGTCACTCGACTGTTGATGATTCATTCGCCCCGGGTATTGGCCGTCGCCTGGATGGTTGGGCGAACCGTGATCTCAATGTCGGCGCAATCGTGTCGCTTGCTCCCGACCTGAGCGCGTACAGCAAGCATCTGGGAGTCGACGAGGCGACGGTGCGTAAAGTACTAGCCAGTTGGGGACCCGGAAAATTCGACGCGGTACTTAATTTGGACGGCAAGGCGTTTCGGCCTGACGGCAAGCCGGCCGCCACACTGATTCCACCCGCCTTCGGTCTTGAGGGAGTAAACCAGCACACCTGGACTGGCGGATGGGGCACGGTCCCATATTGGAATGCTTTTGTCGCGACTCTCGAGATGGGGGGGAAGGGAACGGTCATCGATTCCCGATTGAATAATGCAGAGCAGTACCCGCTCGCAGCCAAGGCCGGTCTTGGCAACGTGCGAAATAGCCCCGACTTGGTCACCTCGAAACTTCCTGCTCTTCACATTTATCAGCTTTCCATTCCTGCGCCGAAGCCACCACCGAACAGCTTCGATACGGTCGCCGCCGCACGCGGGGAGGCAGTCTTCAACAGGGGAAACGGGAAGGTTAGCTGCGCCTCCTGCCATGTGCCGCCACTCTTCACCGAACCGGGCTGGAATGTGCATAAGCCCGCCGAGATCGGCATAGACGATTTTCAGGCGAACCGGTCTCCCGATAAAAGCTATCGTACCTCGCCATTGCGAGGACTGTGGACGCACCAGAAGGGCGGTTTCTACCATGATGGCCGCTTTGCGACTCTGCTCGACGTGGTCAACCATTACAACAACTTCTTTAAGTTAAACTTGACCGAACGGCAGAAGAACGATTTGGTAGAATACCTGAAGTCGCTGTAGAGCGCTTTCGTGGAGACCAACAGTTTCGCAAGCTCAGAAAGCGAAAGATTAGCATCCGGAAGTCTTTCGGTTACGCGCAGCGCTCTCCCGTAGCGTGACTTCGGATAATTCATGCGCTGTGGTGCGGTTTAGCGCCGTTTTGGAAACGTTTGAGCGCAAAGCTCGAACTCATCGGCTGAGAGAGGAGTCAGTTATGAAAAGAGTCGTGAAGCTTCTTCTTATCACATCCGTGTTTACCCTGCTGGTTGCTACTTCCGCTAGCGCCGACTCGTTAGTCGTCGATCCGGTTGGGGATTTCTTGCCCACCTATGCCGGGCCGCACAACGGCGATCTGGACGTGGTTACTACGCAGTTCACACTGACAGGCACAACATTTCAGTTCGCGGCTACGCTGAACGCGAGCATCGGAACCACCGCCGGAGCTTTCTACGTCTTCGGGATTGATCGCGGGCAAGGCACATCGCGTTTCGGCGTTATCACCATCGACGGTAACTCCTACGATGCATCGGGAGTCCTGTTCGACTCGGTCGTTGTCATCCGACCCGGAGGGCAAAGCACCGTCAACGACCTGATCCTCGGCACATCAACTCCGCTGTCCTTAGACAACATCGCGGTCAGCGGCAACACCATTTTGGCGCAGGTGTCCGCATCATTGCTGCCGTCGCGGGGACTGTCGTTCAGTCAGTACACGTCTAATCTCTGGCCGCGCTTCGCGGGCGTAACCGGCAACAGCCAGATTTCGGATTTCGCCCCGAATAACAGCAACGTTCAAGTAAACGCGGTGCCGGAGCCGACCACCCTGCTGCTACTCGGCACAGGTCTCGCCGGAGTAGTCGCCAGAGTTCGGAGACGG
>JALZJL010000100.1 GCA_030859785.1 Acidobacteriota bacterium | reverse complement strand
TTAACCTCCATCGCTTGCCCGGTGCGTAACGACTCTCTGATGCGGAACGTGGCGCGTGTCGTCGCGGCCAGTTCGCTTAAGCTGATCGGGGCCAGCCCGCCTTCGACGACCATCGAGCACACCGCGCGCACTTCATCGGCCTGTCCTTTGTCTTGATTACTGAGCTTGTGTTTCTCTTCGCGCCCGTTCTTAAAGGCAGACGCGCGGCGAAAGTCGTCGAGCACAAACGTGCGGCCCTCGGCGAACATCTCGATGCGCTCTTTCGCAAGCGCCTTGTCGCCTTCGGACAGATACGCGATGGAGCCGTTCGACCCGTCCGCAAAGCGCAGCGTGATGAAAACAGAATCTTCGTCGATGATCTGCTGGTTACGACTTACGACTGATTCCGCATAGACACGCACTGGGGGTGCGCCGACGAAGAACTGCATCAGGTCGATAAAGTGACAGACCTCGCCGATGATGCGCCCGCCGCCCTCGCGCGCGTCCTGAATCCAATGCTCTTTCGGAATGCGCCCGGCGTTGACGCGGTAGGCGATTGAGAGCGGCGCCTGCCGCCCGGCGACGAACTCTCTGGCCGCGCGCGCCAGCGGCGAAAACCGCCGGTTGAACCCGACCATCAATTGTCCCGTCGGGTGTGGCGCGCGCGCGGCGGCGGCCTCAAGCACCGCGTCCAGCTCTTCGTCATTTAAGGCCAGAGGCTTCTCGACGAAGACGTGCGCTCCTCGTTCAAGGGCGCGCCGGGCCAGCTCCGCGTGCAGATCGTGCCGCGTCGCGATGACGATCAGATTCACTCCTTCGTCACGAATCACATCCTCGGCATCGGAGACGAAACTATCGAAGCCGTACTTCTCTCCGATGTCGCGCGCCGACACGCCCGAGGCTGTCGCGATGGAGCGGAAGTCCGCGCCCGCCGCGCGAAAATTTGGCAGCAGCATCGTCCGTGCGTAGCTGCCCGCGCCGATCAACCCGACACTGACGCGCGCCGCTCGCCGCCCGTCGTGTGTCGCGGGCGTCTTCAGTTTGTTCTCAATCCGCCGTTCAAGCTCGCGCGCCGTGTCATAGCACAGCAGCACGCCTAAGTAAGGCTCCTTCGCTTCACCCGTAATCAATTGGTAAGCGCGCTCGCCATCTTCGACGGGGAAGCGGTGCGTGATCAGTCGCTCGACGTCGACGCGGCGCTCAGCGACCAGATCAAGAAATGCTTCGATGTTGCGCCCTTCGGTCCAACGCACATATGCGAACGGGTAATCGTGGCCGCGCTCTTCGTATTCGGGATCGTAACGCCCCGGCCCATACGACATCGAAACCTTCAACGCCAGTTCGCGTTCGAAATAAGTTTTGCGCGGGATGTCCAAACCGACCAAGCCGACGGCGATGACGCGCCCCTTCAAGCGCGAGACCTCACCCGCCAATTCAATGGGCTGATTCGATGGTGTTGCCGCTGTAATCAACACGGCGTCCGCGCCCCGCCCGCGGCTCCACTCGATGATAATTCTTTTTGTATCTTCGCCGGAGACGACCGTATCGTCCGCGCCGAGCGAGCGCGCCAATTCGACTTTCGCCGGGTCGAGATCGACGCCGAAGACGCGGCAGCCATTCGCCTTCAAAAGCTGCACCGTGAGTTGTCCGAGCAACCCGAGGCCGATCACAACGACCGATTCACCGAGTGTCACCTCGGCCAGCCGCACGCCCTGCAACGCGATGGCACCGAGTGTCCCGAAGGCCGCCTCTTCAAAGCTCACGCCGGCGGGCAGACGGACGCACAGATTCTTCGGTACCGATAAAACTTCGGCGTGTGAAGCGAAGCCCGCGCCCGCACACGCGACGCGGTCGCCCGCGCGAAACTCCGTCACTCCGTCGCCGACATCAATCACGATTCCCGCCGCGCTGTAGCCAAGTGCATTCGACGAATTTAGTTTGGCGCGAACGGCGTTAAAGGTGTTCAGCAGACCTTCATTCTTCGCTTTCTGAATTACCTGTTTGACCAGATCGGGCCGTTCGCGCGCTTTTCCGAACAGGCTTTTCTGGCCGAGATCGACGGCCATCCGCTCCGTCCCTGCGCTGATTAAAGACGCTGCCGCACGCACCAGCACACGCCCGTGCTGAGCCGACGGCGGCGGCACATCCGTCACAGATAATTTACCTGTCTTAAGATTTTGCAGAATCTGTTTCATATCTGAAAGCTGTGGGTTCCCTTTTCGATGAGCGCCCACTCAATCAAATCACTTACCCACGCGGCGCGCGCGTCCCACGTCCCGTCGGCGACCGCGGCTTGACGAGCGCGTTTCGCTTCCGTCCCCGTCTCCTGAAGCGCTTCCTCAATCAACGCAAAGAAATCATCGCGACTGCGGGCGATGCGCAGCACATCCTTCATCAATTCGTATTCGGGCAGCGGCGAGATGACGACGGGCTTTCCGGTCGCGAGGTATTCGCGCACCTTGATCGCCGAGCCGTAACTGGTAAACGCCTGCTCAGTCTCCCACGGCAGCACGCACACGTCGAAGCCAGCGGCGTAACGCGGCAGGTCGTCGTACCTGACCGGCGGCAGGAAATGCGTGTTCGGCAGACTCTCGATCTCCATCCCGCGCGACTTATTGCCGATGAAAACCCACTGCCATTCGGGTCGCTCGCGCGCCGCACGCTTAATTAATTCCTGATCGACCAGCCACGTCTCGACCGCGCCGAAGTAGCCGAGCCGGGGCTGTGGAATCCGCGCAATTTCCGGCGCGACATCGAGCGTGCCATCCGTCACCCGCGCCCAGTGGTCGAAATCAACCGCCTGTTCCAACAGATACGAACGCTCACGCCCGCGCTCGGCTTCGTCAAAGAGTTTGCGTCCCGAATAAAAGATGATGTCCGCCGCGTCCAGCGCCTGTTCGTGCAGCTGTCGAATCGCCGCCGGGTCGGTCGCATGATCCATCGTGTTCGCGTCGTACTTGTCGGAGACCTGATAGACGACAAGCGATTCATTCATCCGCCCGACCATCTCGGCGGCGGTCGGAATCGCGATCCACAACACGGGGCGCACGAGGCCGCGACTTCGCGCCAGCCAATTGATCTGCGCGGCCAGCAGGTGACGATTCACCGCGCGCGCCGCCGCGCTGCCAAAGAACGGAAGCGCCGCCGGCGACACGACCGTGATGCCCTCTTCAGTGTCGCGCGCCAGCTTCGCATAGCTACGGACTTTGCGCACGACGCGCGGCAGCAAATCCTTGTGCGCGAGACTCGGTAGCCCCATCGAGATCGAGTTGACGAAGATAACTTTGTTGCCCGCGCGCGCGAACCGGCGCATCAGATGGTTCTTCGAATGCGGATGGTGATACCACCAGTCCTCACCGCCGAAGCAAATCAGACTTTTTCCTGAAAACATTTGAGGTTGGTTGAACTCGATGTCGCGGTGGATTTCGTTAAGCATCCTTCACGAACGTTCTGATGGTAACTCTTGACACATCCCCCTGTCAGTTTGAAGAGGTTGATAACTCCGAGCCGGCGACGTCCTCCTCCGGGTCTATCACGTTCATCAGCGCGCGCAAATTATCTTCCGCCTCGCGCCGGAATGTGGTCGCCCACATCTCGACATCCAGCCCCGACGAATCGCTTAACGTCCGCTTGATTTGACGAGTCAACGCTTCTTCGTCGCCATAATCATAAAGCAGCATCCCGCGCGTTTCCCCGACGCTCGTCGCGACTACCGGGAGTCCGCACCATATCGCTTCGACGCGCGACAGGCCGTAGCTCTCGTAACAGACACCCCTGACGAACAGGTCGCTGCGCTTCATGATCTGTAGCACCTGCGGGTGCGGAACGTTCTTTAACACAGTGATCCACTCTCGCTGCCGCAACACATCGGAACGATAATCGAGGTCGCACGCGAACGCGCCGTCGAGCAGGACGAGGCACAAATTCTCTCCCAACTCCTGTCGAACTTTTTCCAGACTATCGGCGATCTGCCTGAATCCGTACTCCGGGGTGAAGACGCCCACGGAGCAGACCCGCTTGCTATACTGCGCGATCAACTTTTCAACATCGGCGGGCAGCACATCATCAACCGCGCGAGGGGGAAGCGGGAGCAAACTTTTAATGATTGAGACTTTCTGTGCGGCTTTAATTTCATGGCGCAGCCACAGTGCTAAATCTTCGCTGACCACGACGAAGTTTGTGACGAACTTCGCCGCTAAGCGGAACAGCCATCTCCGGAGCGGGTCGAACTTACCGTAGCGCGCCGGAAGCGACCCGTCGTGAATCACCTTCACCCACTCGAAGCCGAGCAGCGCCTTCGACATCACCCAGAGTGGTACCAGTATCTTACTCGGATATTCGAGCAGAAAGTGGGAAGAGTCGACGATGCGACTGTGGGGGCCGGCGTTCCTAATCAGTAGCGGGATGATGCCGAGCCGTCGGTACTTGACGAACCGGACGCCCGGCGCTTTGATCTCAGTGTCGCCGTACGCCCATAGCCTGACCCCGCGATTCCGAAGGAGTTCAAACAGCGTGCTGACGAACATCGACACCCCACCATACGGCGGCGGGTACGGCCCCAGCAAGATGATCTTTTTCTTCATGCCGACGGCAAGGCGTTTGGTGAATCTCCGGATGACAAAGGTTTTCACTTATCCTAACAACGGACGTTTCGTGCCAAACCGTGCCGGGTCGCCGCGCTGATGAATAAACATCTCGTTCGATTTTTAATTCGCCACTACCCATTCCAAAAAGGCCGGGGCAGCCTGATTGCCTATGCGATGAAACACGTCTCCGGAATGAACATCAGCACGGACGCATTTGGGAACCGCTTCCTGCTCGACCTGGATAACTACATCGACTGCCGCATGTTCCTCGAAGGCTCGTACGAACAGCATGACATCATGACTTTGGTGCGGTGCGTTGAACAGTATGACTGCCGTTACTTCATTGATGTCGGCGCCAACATCGGTGTTTACACCGTGCCGCTCGCCGCGCATTCGCGTGTGCGAAAACTCTACGCCTTTGAACCCGATCCCAGAAATTACGCACAGTTGACGGCCAACATCTTTCTTAACCAACATCATGACAAGGTTACCGCCTACCACCTCGCGCTCTCCGCAGAGCCGGGTCTGAGCACTCTGCACACGGCGTCCGAGCCGAACCGCAACGAGTCCGGCAAATTCAACACCGGTGCCAACTCGCTGATCTTCAATGCGGAGAGACATAGCGGCAGCGGCATCGAGGTGCAGATCCAAACAATCGATGCATTGATCCATCTGGAAGGTCAAAACATCGCCATTAAAATTGATGTCGAGGGGCACGAGCTATCCGTCCTGCGGGGAATGAAAAGCTGTCTCGCGAACAACAGATGCGTCATCATGGTCGAAGCTTTCGACGAACGATTCGAGGCGGTCAATGAGTATCTGCAAGAGTCTGGATACAAGCTCTTCGGCGACTCTCAACTTTCCGAATTCAATTACGTCTACGTCACAGACGAGCGCCGCTACATTTCCTGATGCGACTGAAAAAATTCTCACCACAAAGAACGCCTCACACGCGCCGGGAAAGAAAGTTCATGGGTCGGAGCAGCGCCATCAACTCGCGCACCTGTGTCATGTCAGGTAGCAATATTGAGGAGAATGAGTTTCCGGTGCGGGCGCGAAAGTAGGCGACCACCAGCGTGAAGATCAACGAGTAGCTGAGGGTCGACGAAACAGCCGCCCCGCGCGCGCCGAACACCGGCACGAGAGCGAGGTTGAGCACGATGCTGACCAGCACTGTCGCCGCCCAGAACAGAAGAATGACGCGGGGCAGACCGGTGCCGACAAAGTGTTGCACCAGAATTGATTCAAGGCCGAAGAGATACACGCCCGGCAGCAAGATCAACAATTGAATCGTTGAGTCCGCAAAGGATGCTCCGTAAAGCACCGGCAGCGCCAAGCTCGCCGGCACCGCCGCGAGGCAGACAATCAGCATCACGAGCGCCGTCTGTCGCGTCACACGACATGTCATCTCTCCCGTGGCGTCACGCTCGGCGGCGACACGCGGAAACAGCAGCGAGGCGATGACCGTCGGCAGCATCAACAGCATCAACGCCCCCTGTGACGCGACAGAGTAGACGCCCGCCTCGGTCGCGCCGCGGAACACATTGACGATGAGTAAATCCGCGCGCAGCACCAGCATCGTCGCGATCATCAACACGTTGTACTTGATGCCATACCGCATCATGCGTCTGAATAGTCCCACGTTAAGACGCCATCCCGTCACGACATCCTGCTTTTTCAAGTACCGGTACATCACCCACGCGATGCCGATGCCCACGACGACGAGCGTCACCGTGTTCAAAAAAACGAGTTGCCGCAATCCCGCCCCGAAGACGAGCAGCACGAGCATGGCGTTAAGCAGAACGAACGACTGGCCGAGCAAGTCCAGCAGAACATATCGATCAATGCGCCCTTCGACCAGAAAGATGTTCAAGGTTAACAAGCTGATGAGATGAAACGGGATGGCGGCGACAGCCACCGCTAAGAGTTCGAGCGGAATGTCTCCGAACAGTGCCGGCTTCAGCGCCGCGAGACCGACCACAATTAGAGCGAGCGCGCCGCCGGTCACGACCGAGAACACCAGAGCGTTCAGCGCCGCAGACGCGAGATGTTGGCGCTCGCGCGCGATGAAATACACGTTGGCCGATGCCAGCCCCGCGCCACCAAACTGGACGGCGTTCGCCACGACGACGCTCAGCACGGCATAGATGCCAAGCCCGCCGGCACCAAGCCAACGCGCAATGATGATCCCGGTGATAACGCTGTTGGCAGCCATTAACAGGCGCGCCGCGAACGTCCACATGACGTGCGTCGAGAACCGCCCGCGCGGTAGCGATAATGTCCGGCGCAGTTTCATTCTCTTGATGAGTTGCTTCAGCAGCGCTCGATCCAGCGTTCGTACCAGAGGCTCAGGTTGAGTAGCGACCACAGGTGGAAGCTCCAGTCGCCCGTGCCGCGCTGGTGCTCGTCAATCAGGCGGGCGATGAAATCATAGTCGAAGTAATCGGTGCGCCGCCGCATCGCCGAGTTGAGCAGGTGCTCGTCGAGAAGTTCACTCTTTTGTTCGCGGAACCACTCGCGGATGGGAGCGCCGAAACCGCGCTTCGGGCGGTACAGGACATCACGCGGCAACACATCTTCGAGCGCGCGCTTCAAGATGTGTTTGCCGCTCATACCTTCGACTTTTAACGCACGTGGCAGCGCCAGCGCGTACTCGACGAGTTTGTGATCGAGGAACGGCACGCGCGCCTCAACCGAGGTCGCCATCGTGATCTTGTCGACCCGCATCAACAGCAGTTCCGGTAGACGCAGCTTCAATTCGAGATACGTCATCCGCGCGAGGAAGTCTGACGCGGGGCGCTCTCCGGCGATGTGTTGCAGATACCGCTGCACCACTTCCAGCGACGAACGCCCGCGAAAGCGCGCACGCATCTTCGTCGACAGGACGCGCGGCTTGACCGTTTCGTCATAGACAATCGCGCCGCCCCAGAAGAGCGGTTCGTCCGCGCCGAGCCGCCGCATCAACTCAATCGCCGCACGCTTGTTCACCGTCGCTTCCATCAACGGCATTGCCAGCGCACTCGCCGCGCGGCGTGCGGCGACGGGCAGTTTCTCCGCGTGCTGCCAAAACTTTTCGTAGATGCGCAGATGCCGAACGTAATTATCGTAGCCGCTGAAAATCTCGTCCGCGCCTTCGCCGACCTGCACCACAATCGTGCCCGACGCGCGCGCCAGTTTCGAAACATAGTAGAGCGGCACGCACACCGGGTCGGCTATCGGCTCGTCCTGATGAAACACCAGGTCTGGAAGAAACTGTTGCATCTCTCGTTCGCCGATGATGACCTCGTGATGATTCGTCCCGAACCTGGTGGCGAGCGAGCGCGCCGCTTCGAGTTCATTCAACTCTTCGTGGTCGCGGAAGCCGACGGTGAATGTTTCGACGGGTCGCGACATCTGCTCGGCCATCAACGCGACGTTCGCGGAGGAATCGACGCCGCCAGAGAGGAAGACACCGAACGGTACATCCGACATCATCCGCTTCGTGATCGACTCGCGCAGCAGACGCAGAATTTCGCGTTGATGATCTTCTCGGCTAATCCGCATGCCATTGTTGTTTGCAACTGCTGGTAGCGCATCCCAGTATTGCGTCAGGCGCGCGTCGCCGTCTCGATTGATGACGAGCGTGTGGCCGGCGGGTAATTTCTGAATTCCGCGAAAGAGGGTCTGTGGTGCGGGTGTCGTCAGGAACGACAGATAGTGATACAGCGCTTCTTCGTCGACCTCCGCCGTCACCAGCGGGTGCGCGAGAATCGCTTTAATCTCGGATGCGAAGATGACGCGCCCGCCGTGCTGATAATAGTAGAGCGGCTTGACACCGACGCGGTCGCGCACCAGCACGAGCCGTTCGCGCCGTCGGTCCCACAGCGCAATCGCGAAGTCGCCTTCAATCTCATGCACAAAGTCGAGGCCGTGCTCTTCGTAAAGGTGCAGAATCGTTTCGGTGTCGGTCTGCGACGTGTAGACGTGGCCGCGCTTCTCCAGGTCTTCACGCAGGATGGCGTGGTTGTAAATCTCGCCGTTGAAGACCGTCCACACATCCGCGCCCGCACACCCGCGCATCGGCTGGTGTCCGGCAGACGACAGATCAACAATCGACAATCGGCGATGGCCGAAGCCGCCGCGCCCGTCGTCAAACACAAGCGCGCCCGCATCATCCGGCCCACGGTGCGCCATCCGGTCGCGCATCCGCTCGATCAGCGATTGTTCGACCCGCACGCTCGCCGGCGATGAACCATATTCCCAGACTCCGCAGATGCCACACATGGTTTATTTTCGATTTGCGATTGCCGATTTGCGATTTGAAATGCCAGCGCTTGTTCCAACCGAATCAACGAAGCGATTCGACGTGCAGGCTGCTGCCGTCCATTTCTGATTTGATATTTTCAAATCTCTAATCGCATGCCTCCTGTCCGATCTTCTCTCAGACGTGCGAGCAGACGGAGGCGCTTTCGTTCGTCTTCGTTGGCGCGGATTGGCAACAGTATCCACGCAGCGATGAGCGGCGTGTGGGCGCGCGTTGTCCAACAGAGTGTGTGTGATTGATGCTTCGCACCGTAGTCGCGTGATGTCGCGCGCGGCTCAAGTGTCGGCGGCTGGTGCATGTCGACCGGCGCGACCAGCAGACGCGCGCCGGTCATCTTATCGCATAGCTCCGTGGTCGTGTCAGGACACATATTGATGTCCAGTCCCGGCGCGGCGTGGAAGCGAAAGCGGAAGTCGTGCGTGCCTGATCCCAGCAGCGCGTCTTCGATGATCCAATATCGTTCGCGCTTGTCGAACAGGCACGCGCGACGGTGCGTGACTTCGCCTGCCGCAAGACGTCGGTAGCCGTGATGTTCGGCGATGACTAAATCGCGTTCCACATCACTCGCCCAACGCAGTACGCGCGGGCGGGCTTCGTCGCCGATGATGAACGGCGTCGATTCAAGAATCGTGTTCTGCTCCGCGCCATCAACTTCGACGGTTGAATGAAACGCGGTCGAGCGAAAGAGGTGGCGTTGATGAAGGTCAGCCGTGTAGACGTACGTGCCGGGGTCGGAGAAAAAGAGCGTGCCGCAACCGAAGACTTCGACGCTCAAAGCATCATTGTGGCCATGCGAGCCGCGTCCATTGAGTCCCGCGCTGTTCGCGTTGAAGAGCAGGTACGAATCGCCCTCGCGCATGATGTACGTGCCGGAGTCGGTGAAAGCGGCGGACGACGGATGCGGAGCGTCGTTCGACAATTCCGCGTAAGCCTCGACGCCGGCCCGGCCTAATATCCAGCGCACTTCCTCCGGCGCGGCGTGTGAAGTTTTGAATCCCGGTTCGTTGAAGACCACCGCGCCGATGGCGAGCACAGAGGCATGTTCGTCCGCCGCGCGTCGAACCATCGGTAACACCTGGCCGCCGTCCGTATCGCCGACGAGCGGCGCGCGACCGTCGGGCCGCAGATACGCGCGCATGTATTCGAGCATCGCACGCAGCTTTTGCCAATAGCGATGCTCGATCTCGATTCCGTTCGCGCGGCACAGGATGAACGAGTAAAGAAAAAGTTCAAGCACGAAGCGATGATAGCCAGTCGAAGATTCACAGTCCGCGCCGTCCGCGAGCACTTGCTTGTCCATCTCGCGCAGCAACTCACGCAGACCAAAGTCGCGCCACCGGCGCGCCGCTTCAAGTTCCGGCAGGCAGATGCCGAGCCAAAGCAGCCCAGCCACGTCCGAAAGATAATGATTGCCCGTCGCGATGTACGAGAATTCGAGGTTGCGACGGATGTGGCGACCGTGCTCGTCAAACGTCGCGAGCAGCGTCTGAAGTCTCGCTTCACTCAACTCCGGCGCGCCGCGCAATAGCTCGAACACGGCGAGCAGATTGATTGAGCGCAACGCGACTTCCATCGCGCAGTTCCAATTCGGCCCGCAGCCAAACGGGTTCTGCGCTCGCCAACTTTCGAGTTGAGTGAAAAACTCCGCCGCGTAACGCCCGTCCTTCGTCACCGCGTAGGCGCAACCGAGCGTGACCAGGTGCGCGAGCCGATTCAACTCCCACAACACACGCACGTCCGAGCCGTCGCCGCGCGCCGTTGACACCGCGTCGCCGTGATAAACAAGCGGCGCAAAGCTCTTGCCTGACACAGGCTCGCGCAGCCAGTCAATCTCCGCACCGAACTCAAGCTCGCCGTAACCCATCAGCGGCCAACGGTGCGCGTTCACAATGCGGTCGGCCTGTTCTAACAGATGTAATGTCTGCTTGATTGGTGACTGCGGCGACGCTTGCCAATCAGCATTCGTTTCCAGATCGAGGCCGGCCAGGAATTTTGGGGACGCGCGCGCGCGGAAGTGTGACAGCAATTCGTGAGGACTCATCCGCGCAAACTGCGGGGCGAGGTGCGCCGCCGTTGTTGTCTGCCCGCCGGCCACACGCGACCGACTTAACGCAGCGCGTTCACGTCGCTGTCGTAGCACGACACGCCCACGACAGGCGGCCTCCAGCACAGCGGTGCGGATACTTACCTCGCCGCGAAGCGCGCGCCGAATCTTCGAGGTGAGTGATGAAATGCTGTGGATGAATTTACGGCGCACGGCCTCTTCATCCTTCATCACTCGTGTCTCGTCATTTCACTGATCGCGTCGACGATGCGTTCAGCGGCGTGGCCGTCCCACAACGGCGGCACACGTGGCGGCGTGGTGCTGGCGCGCGAAGAATCGAGGGCGGCGAAGGCGTGGCGCGTGATCTTTTCCACGTCCGTGCCGACAACGATGTTTGTGCCCAACTCGACGGTGATGGGTCGTTCGGTGTTTTCGCGCAGTGTCAGGCAGGGGATGCCGAGCGCGGTCGTCTCTTCCTGCAGCCCACCCGAATCCGTCAGCACGAGACGCGCCCCGCTGTAGAGTTGAAGGAAGTCGTGATAGCCGAGCG
>JALZJL010000094.1 GCA_030859785.1 Acidobacteriota bacterium | reverse complement strand
ACTGCACGAAGGCCTCCTGAGCGAGGTCTTCGGCCTCGGCGGCGTTGGCCGTCATCCGCAGGCAGAGGCTGTAGACTCGCCGGTTATGGCGCGCGTACAACTCCTCGAACGCTGCCATCTCGCCCGCCGCCGTCCGCTGCGTGAGCGTGTAATCTGAAGTTTGCGCTTTCTCGGTTTCGGTTGCGTCCACTTATCCGAACGGTCAGGCGTGTGGCAGATGGCAATGGGCTGACGCCCCGTTTTCTTCCGCCGTTCGACCGACGACCGAACCGCACGCTTTATGCGTCCGACGCGAGTCGACCCATCTCAACTACCAGACGGCTCTGCCGATTCAATCTGCGGCGCGTCTTTCATGGGTGGGTCACGCGGGTTGTGATGCGGCGCTGTCGGCGCGTCGTTGCCCCACACTGTTTAAATTCGCTTTTGTGTGCACCGCCACTAACGCATTCGCGCGCTCGATCTCGTTCATTTCAGCTCACGTCCAGTAGGTTCGATCAAGCGAGCGGTAACTGACGGCTTCCGCGACGTGCGTCGGTCGAATGCAATCTGAAGCGTCAAGGTCTGCGATAGTGCGGCTGACTTTTAAGATACGATCATACGCCCGCGCCGACAAGCCCTGGCGCGTCATCGCATTCTCCAGCATCCGCTCGCATTCGCCGTCGATGCGACAGAAGCGCCGGATATGGCGCGGCGACATCGCGGCATTCGAGAAAATGTTTTCGGCGCGCAAACGCTCGCGCTGTAAATCCCTGGCCTGTATCACACGCGCGCGAATCGTTTCTGAGTTTTCCGTCGGCGGTGCTTCACCGGTCAAGTCTTTGAAGCGCACCGCGGGGACATCGACGTGGATGTCAATGCGATCCAGCAACGGGCCTGAGATGCGCCCGACGTAGCGCTGAATTTGCAGCGGCGTGCATCGGCATTCGCGAGTCGGGTCGTTCCAGAATCCGCACGGGCACGGGTTCATCGCTGCCGCCAGCATGAATGATGCCGGGAAAGTCAGCGACATCGCCGCGCGGCTAATCGTCACCTTCTGATCTTCAAGCGGCTGGCGTAGAACTTCGAGCACGCCGCGATCGAACTCCGGTAACTCGTCGAGGAACAGCACGCCGTGGTGCGAAAGCGAAACTTCGCCCGGTCGCGGCATGGCACCGCCACCGATTAAGCCCGCGTCGCTGATGGTGTGATGCGGCGAGCGGAAAGGCCGCTCCGTGACGAGGCCGGACTGACCGGTCAGCCCCGCGACCGAGTGAATTTTCGTGAGCTCGAGCGCCGCTTCGAATTCGAGAGGCGGCAGAATCGTCGACAGTCGCTTCGCGAGCATCGTCTTGCCGGAACCCGGCGGCCCGATCAGCAGGATGTTGTGAGCGCCGGCGCTGGCGACTTCAAGCGCGCGCTTCGCGTTCTGTTGCCCGCGCACCTCGCGGAAGTCAACGCCGCTATAGCTGGTCGGCGCGAGAATCTCCGATGGGTCAACCTTGCGCGGCGCGGGTCGTCCCGTCGCGCGTCGCAACGCGGCGACGAGTTCGGCGGCGCCGCGCAGATCAGTCACCGGATACACGTCCACGCCCGCCACCACCGCCGCCTCTTTCGCGTTTTCTTCCGGCAGCAGCAAAAACTTAATCGCAGCGTCGCGTGCGCGGATGGCGATGGACAACGCGCCGCGAATCGGACGCACTCTTCCGTCAAGCGATAGTTCGCCGACGGCGAGCATGTCGGTTAGACTTGTCTGCTCGCCAAGGTCACCGTTCGCGCCGAGGATACCGAGCGCAATTGGCAAATCGAAACTCGCGCCCTCTTTTCGCACGTCGGCGGGCGCGAGATTGATCGTCGTTTTGTGGAAGGGGAAAAAGAAACCGCTATTGTTAATCGCCGCGCGGATGCGTTCGCGCGACTCGCGGACCGCCGCGTCGGGTAGCCCGACGATAGTGACGGAGGCAGGTGTGTCGGCTTCGCCGCGCATCGGCGTCAAGTCAACCTCGATGTCAACCAAGTCGGCGTCGATGCCGTAGACGGCGGCGGACTGAGTGCGAAAGAGCATATGGGTGAGGGTGAATCAAATGAGTGAAGGGTTAAAGCGTGAGGTACGCTTTCGATGAGAAGCGTTCTGCGAATTACGAGGTGAGTCGCGACCCCGCTGAAAAAATAAGGAGCGCGCTTTCGACAAATAGTTGAAAGCGCGCTCGCGTGTGATTAAGAACTGGCTGCCCGCACGATCAGAGAGCGAGGATGCCTTCGCTCCGCTTACCGACGTCGTCGCGCAGGCCTTGCGACCGCTCCTCCACCACTTGATGATGCGGGGACTCTGATCTGTCGTCCGCGTTCTAACTGAGCGTTCGCGGCAACACCATTCAACCTGGCGACCTCGTCCGGCGAAGCATTGTAGCGCGCCGCGATCTTTGCCACTGTGTCGCCGCTCTGTGTCGTCACGGTAATTAAATTGCTGCCGGTCGCGGCTGGCATCGAGCCGCGTTGCCGCAACACCATCGCGGTGGCGCGCATATTACCCGCTGGCACGATGAGCTTTCCGCCGGCGCTCACATCAATGCCGGCATTCCACTGTTGGAGTTGCGCGACGCTCGTTCCGGTGCGCGCGGCAACCGCTTGCATGTCTTCGCCCGGAGCGACCGAGATCACCCGCGCTAACTGCTCACGCCGCTCGACCGGCACGCGCTTCAGCAGCGAGGCGAACTGCTTGCCACGGCCTGGCGCGACACGCACCCGGTAGGCTTCGCCGCGCGGCGTTACGTCGCGGCGTAATTCCGGATTGATGCTGCGCAGATAATCAACGCTGGTGTCGGTCAAACTCGCGATCAGGTTCAAACTGGTGGCAGTCTTGACCTCCACTTCGTCGTACGCCAGCGGCGCTTCCGGTTGGATGTTGCGGAAGCCGTATTTTTCGGGATTCTTCGCCACCAGAATAGTCGCGAGAATGTTTGGCACGTAGTTGCGTGTCTCTTGCGCGATGTATGGATAAACGCGCCAGAAGTCGGCGACGCCAGCGCGCCCAATCGCGCGGTCAATGTTGCCTTCGCCGGTGTTATACGCGCCCATCGCGAGTTCCCAATCACCGTTATAACGATTCGCCAGCCACTTCAAATATTTGGCGGAAGCGCGTGTCGCTTTCTCGAAGCTGTTACGCTCGTCGACCCACGCGGACTGCCGCAGACCGAAACGCGCGCCCGTGCTGGGGATGAACTGCCAGAGACCGGAGGCCGCTGCCCACGAGCGGGCTGTCGGTCGCCATGCGCTCTCCACCTGTCCGAGCCATGCCATATCTTCGGGCACGCCTTCTTCGCGGAAAATCTTGCGCGACATTTTCATAAACCGGCCGGAGCGACGCAGGCCCGCTTCCATCGTGCCGCGACCACGGCCCTGGTAATAATTGATGTACTGCTGAATTAGTGCATTAGGCTTGAACGCAAAACCGACCGACGCGCGCGCCGTTTCACCGAGTTCCTCGACGTCTTCGGGATTGACGTTTCTCTCAGCATCCGTGAGTACGAGTTTACTCAGTTCGTCAAGCGGCGATGGCTCAAACTTTTGATCGCGGAATCCGACCTGCGGCACCTGAGCTTTGACCGGAGGGGCACCTTGCTGTTGGATGACACTGGCGATTTCAACCCTGCCCGAAGCGGTCTGTAACTGCGTTGACGGAACTTCTTCGCGGTACACGCGCTCGACCAATTGCAAGTAGAAATCGCGCAGGCGTGGGTTGGAGCGGATATCCATTCCGGATTCGAGGATCGTATCGACCGCTTTATCGAACTCGTCGCGCGCCTGTTCGCGCTTGTTGTCGGCGAGATTAAGTCGGCCCTGGTTGAAATGTTTTTCCGCCCGTTCGACGAGTTGAGCCACGCGCGGGTCTTCACGCTCGACTTCACTCGGCGTGCTACGTAGATATGATTGCGAAGATGTTTGTGCCAGAACACCGGCGGACGGGGAAACAATGACCGCGATCAGAGCAGTGCGGGCGATCAAACGCGGGAGGCTCGTATTCTTCAATCGTTGATCTCCTTAATATTTATTTATGAAGTGCGAATCCACGATAGCGGCCCACACAGGCCACACGAGCGGTATCCACTGGGAAATTTGATAATAACGAACTCGTTATTTAACCGGCCTCTTTGGGAAGGCTTTCTCCAAACAGGAGGAAAGCCTCTAAGGCCATCAGGGATCAAAGGTTAGCACCGGTTTCATTGAGTGTCAAACTTGTCTATTTGCAAATAAAAGACGAAGCGGCGAAATGTTCCATTAAAGAACCATTCCGCCGACGGTCAAATGTAGAGATGCTTTCCGACAACAGCGGGTTGTGCCGGTCGTACGTAAATCAACATCGGGCGACTGAGGGAAGCCTGATAACGAATGATCTTGACAAGCCTTGACTGACCTTTTGACGGCATCAGGAGCGGTCTCACAACCGGGGCGCAGACGCCGCCTGCGGCAGCCGCGGGGTGCGCGACGCGGGGGTGGCGGGTGCCGGCACTCGATCCTTCAGCGCGTGCCGGAAGACTTCGGTCACGTTGTCGACGAAGATGAATTGAATCTCGCCGAACAATTCTTTCGGCACGTCATCCATATCGCGCTGATTCAGCAACGGCAGAATGATTTTCGACACGCGCGCACGCCGCGCCGCCAGCACTTTCTCCTTGACACCGCCGACCGGAAGGACGTTTCCGCGCAGCGTGATCTCGCCCGTCATTGCGACGTCTTTGCGCACCGGACGTTGTGCCAGCGTCGACACCATCGCGGTCGCCAGCGTGATTCCGGCTGACGGCCCGTCCTTCGGAATCGCTCCTTCAGGAATGTGTATGTGAAGGTCGTAGTTGCTGAAATCATCCTCGTTGATGCCGAGGTCGCGGGCGCGTGACTTGGCATAGGAAAAAGCGGCCTGCGCCGACTCGCGCATCACCTCGCCGAGTTGCCCGGTCAGGACGAGGGTGCCTTTCCCCTTCATCCGCAACGCCTCAATGAACAGCACGTCGCCGCCCGCCGCCGTCCACGCGAGACCGGTCGCCACCCCAATCTGATCTTTCTTCAAAATCTCATCGGGCATCACCTTCGGCGTGCCGAGGAACTCTCGCAGATTCCGCGGCGTGACGCTCACTGTCTCGGTCTGACCCTCAGCGATGCGGCGGGCCACTTTGCGGCAGACCGTGCCGATCTCGCGCTCCAACTGTCTCAGACCGGCCTCCTGTGTATACTGCAAAATAATCGCGGCCAGTGCCGGCTTCGAGATTCGCAGGTGACGCGCCACGATGCCGTTCTCTTCCATCTGCTTCGACAGCAGGTGGCGACGCGCAATCTCCAACTTTTCCTCTTCGGTGTAACCGGCCAGGTGAATCACCTCCATCCGGTCGCGCAGTGCTGGCTGAACCGTGTCGAGCACGTTGGCGGTCGTCATGAACATCACGTTCGATAGGTCGAAGGTGACGCCCAGGTAGTTATCGCGAAAGCTGTTGTTCTGCTCCGGGTCAAGCACTTCGAGCAACGCCGATGACGGGTCGCCGCGAAAGTCGGCGCCGACCTTATCGATCTCGTCGAGCATAATCAGCGGGTTATTCGTTGCGGCTTGCTGTAGTGCCTGCACGATGCGACCAGGCATCGCGCCGACGTAGGTGCGTCGGTGGCCGCGAATCTCTGCCTCATCGTGCAGACCGCCGAGCGACAGACGGACGAAGCGTCGGTCGAGGGCGCGTGCAATCGAGCGACCGAGGCTGGTCTTGCCGACGCCAGGCGGGCCGACCAGACACAAGATCGAACCCTTCGGCTTCTCCTTCAGCTTCCGCACCGCGAGGGCTTCGATGATGCGGTCCTTGACCTTCTCAAGACCATAATGATCTTCGTTCAGGATAACCTCCGCCTTCTTCAAATCGAGATTGTCGCTTGACGACTTTGACCACGGAAGATCGGTCATGATCTCCATCCAGTTGCGAAGCGTCGCCGTCTCCGCCGCGTCCGGGTGCATTCGCTCGAGTTTCTTGAGCTGTCGCAGGGCATCCTCTTCAGCCTGCTTCGGCATCTTCGCCGCTTCGATCTTCTCGCGGAACTGCGCTATCTCTTCGGCTAACTCGTTGCCCTCGCCGAGTTCCGACTGAATCGCCTTCATCTGCTGGCGCAGGTAGAACTCGCGTTGCGAGCGGTCGATGTCGGCGCGCGCTTGTGTGTTGATTTCCTGCTGGACGGTCAGGACTTCAATCTCTTTGTTGAGCAGTTCATTGACGCGCCGCAGGCGCACGGTCGTGTCGGCGATGTCGAGCACCGACTGCGCGTCCTCGACTTTTAGTTCAAGATTCGACGCGGCCAAATCGGCGAGCCGCCCGGCCTCGTCCAGGTTGGCGACAATCGCCATCACCTCCGGCGAAATGTTTTTGCCGAGGTTGGCCGCCTTCTCCATCGACGCGCGCACGTTGCGCACCAACGCTTCGACTTCGAGCGAACGCTCCGGCGCCGTCACTTCATTCATCACGCTCAGCCGGGCGCGAAGAAAATCAGCGTCTTCGACCGACTCGACGCGCGCCCGTGACAACCCCTGCACCAAAATCCTGATGCGTCCATCGGGCAGCTTCAACATCCGCATGATGACCGCGACGGTGCCGACCTGATAGAGGTCGCCGCCAACCGGCTCCTCTTTGTCTAAGTCTCTCTGTGAGACGAGCAGGATCATCCGATTCTCGCCGAGCGCTTCGTCCACCGCGCGGATTGATTTCTCGCGCGACACGAAGAGCGGCACGATCATAAACGGATAGATAACGATATCGCGTAGCGGCAGCACCGGCAGCACCTCCGGGATGTGCATCTGCTGTTCATTAATTTCGGTGTTGGCGGTGTCCAGTTCTTCAGTCATGTTCGTGATCGCAGACATAAGCTTTTTATTCCGGTGTCAATTCTTAATCAGAGAGTGAAATGCGCAACCATTGACAACCGCGTCGATGCGCTTCCGGCTGCCAACTGATTCTCTTGCATCAATTATTTATCTTCAGTGATCGGGATTTTTAATTCGGCTCCGCGCCGCTCTTTCAGCTTCGGCAGGAGCACAGTGAGCACGCCGTTACGCAGTTCCGCCGTGGCCTCGTTGACCCTCACCGGCCAACGCAGCGGCACCACGCGGCTGAACTGTCCGTAACTCCGCTCAGAGCATAAATGCACGATTCGACCGCGCGGCAGGCTCCTCACTTTTCGTCCGCTGATACGTAGCTGCGTGCCGGTTAGAACGAGTTCGACCTGCTCGGCACTAACGCTCGGCAATTCGACTCGCACCGTCACCACGTCGGTTGATTCACACAGATCAACCGGCGGCAGCCACGCGCCGGGGACGGGGACGCCGACATCTTCAGCGGCTGCCTGGAGCGCCGAGAAAAGCTGTCCGACGCGGTCTCGCAAACGCTCCAACTCGATACGCTCAAGCCCCGTGGCGTGGCTGGCTGCTTTACTCATAGCTGGCTTCATGGCTGACTGCTCTAATCTCTACTGAACAGTGCGACGTGATGAATGACGTGTCAACTGAAGCGGCGGTGACGAACGCTTTGTGAGCGGTCGTTAATACACTCTCGCCTCCGCATCATTGTTTTTTGGCCGCCGCGCCGCTCGTTGAGCGTGCGCGCACCAGCGTCTTCAACTCATGCATAAACTCCGACACGTCCTCGAACTCAAGATAGACCGAAGCGAAACGCACATAGGCCACTTTATCCAATTCCTTTAAGCGGCGCATGATCATCTCGCCGACCTTACTGGTTGGACGCTCGCGCTCCGGCGATTCCTGGACATACTTTTCAATTGAGTTAACGATGCCTTCCAGTTTGGATGATGGGACGGGACGCTTCTCGCACGCGCGCAGCAACCCGGCCATCACTTTGTGACGGTCGAAAGGCTCGCGCCGCCCGTCCTTCTTGACAACCATGTATGGGATTTCATCAATCCGCTCGTAAGACGTAAAACGCCTCTCGCACCTTAAACATTCACGGCGGCGGCGGATGGCGTCCCCTTCGCGCGATTCGCGTGAGTCAACCACTTTATCTTCGAGGTAACCGCAGAACGGGCATTTCATAAACCCACTCCAGCAACTGAAAGATGGAAAATCTTGACCGCCATCAGAACAGAGTCAATCACTTGGACACATCAACGTTCATCAACCGCCGTGGCTTTCATCAAATGCCGCAGCGCTCAACTAGAAGCCGCGGGCCGACTGTTGTCCGCCACCTCTTGCTGCACGGCGCTCTCGGAAGAAGCTAAACCGCGCAGACGGGCGATGCTGATGTCACTACGCAGGAAGTAGTAGAGCGCGAACACGAGCGCCGGAGCGAACATCACCAAATGCAAAACGATGGCGACTGCCGCGGCGCCTTCGATGGTGCTGACGGCACCGATAAAGACCAGACCGGCAGCGGTTGCCAGATGGTAAGTCCCGGCTGCGCCGCCGGGCGTTGGGACGAGCGACCCGACCAACGACCACCCCAGCACGAACACCGTCTCGCTCAAGCCGACCGGCAAACCGAAGGCGCGGTAGACGAGCAGACTAGCCGCCATGATCGCCGCCCATAACAGCGCGGTCCACCCGACCGTCGTCAACAACTCGCGCGCACTCACCAACACACCGAGCGCCTCCGCCAACTGCGTCAGCAATCCCGTCAACAGCCTTCCGGCGCGCCCGATCAGTGGCGGCTTAGAGTTGAACCACTGATTAAGCCGGAGCGTGATCCGCGCGGCATGTTGCCTTAAGATCAACAGTCCGCCGACGCCCGCGATGGCGACCACCAACATCACTAGCCCCGCCTGGCGCACACGCGCGAAGTTCGCTGCTTCCCCACCAGGCACGCGAAAGAATAGCAGGTTCGCCGCAAACAGCAGGATGACGGCAACCATGTCGTAGATGCGCTCGACGGCAATCGTCACGAATGCCACGCCGGGGCGCACACGGCTGTCTCGGAGAGGGAGAAATGCCGGACGCACGACTTCAGCCGTCCGCCCGATCAGGAAGACGGCCCCGAACCCGACCGTCGTCGCCGCAAACAACTCGCGCAAGCTGACGCCCGCCGGAACTAGCGGTAAAAGAAAAGCGCGCCAACGCATCGCGCGCACAAGGTAAGTCACGGCAATGATCGCCGCAGCCAAAAGAATCAACCGCCAGTCGGACTGCCGCAACGCGCGCGACACGCTGTCCCAATCGAGGCTGCGTCCGAACCAGAACAGAATGGCTGCGGCCAACAAACTGAGAGCGATGAATTTTAGATATTTATGCAAATGTTGCCAGGCCCTTGAAGACACGAGCATGGTCGCAAGCGACCGCCCGCATCAGGCTCTGGTAATGCTTCAGAATTGAGCCTGCCGAGCATCCACCACAATATATAGTATTGCTTAGTTAAGCTACAATAGCTTCGGATGCACACGCAAGGCAGGGGCATTAGCCCACCGCGAGGCTCGATTGCTCCCGGTTCGCGCTTCGGTTGATCCACACGATCTCAAAAGGAACTTTGGCCCCTCCCCACTCGTAATGCCCGATTGACAGACGGGGACGAGACCACCTGCTGAGGGCGCTTTTCACGGCAGCGGGAAAAGGAAGGGGCGTAAGGTGGGAGCGGCGAAAGCATTGACCATCAACGAAGGGTCGGAGCTAGTCAGAAGGTGTCGCGCGGGCGATGGCGCGGCGTGGGAAGAGATTGTCTCGACCTACACGCGCCGCATTTTTAATCTTGCGTATCGATTCACTTCGCGCGCGGACTCTGCCGAGGATTTAACGCAGGAAGTGTTCGTGCGCGTTTATCGCTCGCTCGACCAGTACGATCCGAAACAAGGCGACCTGCAAAACTGGCTGATGCGTCTGGCGCGTAACCTAATCATTGATGACTACCGCCGACGCCAGCGCTCGCCACACGACTCTCAGGCCGAGAACCTTGAGGTTCACACTTATCATCTGCGCGCGGCGGGCGGTTCGCCGCAACGCGAGATGGAGCGCCAGGAACTCGGCGCGCAGGTGCAGGCCGGGATTGACAAACTAGCGCCGGACTTACGCACCTGCGTCATTCTGCGCGACATCGAGGAGTTGAGCTATCAGGAGATCGTCGATCTGCTGAAGATACCGGAAGGCACGGTCAAGTCGCGCATCAACCGCGGACGGATTGAACTGGCGAAGATTTTGCGCCGCATGCGTGTCATCGCGATGAGCGACACCTGAACCGAAAAGTTTACGGCGTGAAAAGTTTACGTGACAGAGATAGGACAGTGTAACTTCGCTTGACCGCTGATATTCAGCGTCAGTTGTGGCAACAGTCGAGCAAGCGGCTCGTCCCACACTAAAGCAGTCGGTCGCGAACGGCCTGACTACACTTGAGGGTCGATGGAGTGAGACAGGAAAAGTCATGCTGTGTGCTGATTTCGAAGATCGTTTAACTGACTACCTGGACGCCGCACTGCCAGCTGAGATGCAGCTCGCCTGCGCCGAACATGGGCTTCGCTGCCCGGTCTGCCACGACCTTTTGAGCGAAGTCAAAAACGCTATCCTTGAATGTCGCACCGCCCCGCCGCCGCCCTCACCCGCGCTTGAAGCGCGCATTCTGATGCGGACTGCGCCGGAAACGGCGATGACCACCTGCGAAGAATTCGAACGACATCTCACCGATTACCTCGACGGCTTCCTGCCGGCACATCTCTATCACCGCTGGGAGCGGCACGCCGCGCTGTGTGCGAGATGCACGGAACTGCCGGGCCAGGTGGTGCGCTCCATCGGCGCCTGCTGCTCTTATATCACCGAAGAGCGCCCGGTGACGGACGGCCTCCACGAACGGATATTACACGCGACGCTCGGCACAACGGACGCCGGGCAGGTGCGTGCGCCACTTGCCGCACGCCTCGCAGAGTGGTTGCGCGGCTGGCTCGACGACGTTGTTTCACCGCAACTCGCTACCGTTGCCACGATGGTGTTGATTGCGGTGCTCGTCGGTACACACACCATCTCGGACGACGGCTCAATCGGCGGAATGTACCGCGCGAGTTTGCGGCTCGCGGCGCAAACCTACGAGCACGGCGCACACACAGCCAAGAGTGCCGCGCTTTCAAACGACCTGAAGCGCGCTGTCGGACTCGACGACAATTCCGACAGCGGTCCGACCGATGCCGCTCCGCGCCCGGCTGAGAGTCCGTCTCTCCCCACCCCGGTTAAACCGAAATCCGAAACGAACGAACAACCTTAATCTTTTGTGGATTCAGAGTGCGATAGTAGCGGGACTGAATTATTGAAGACGGGATTTAGAGTAGAAAGTTGATGAACTGCGCTTATCACAACATGAACCGGGCGGTCGTGCAGTGTAGCGGCTGCACACGGCCCCTCTGCCCGACGTGCGACCACCGGATTCGCGGCTTCCCTTACTGCCAGGACTGTATTGTGACCGGTGTCGAATTGCTGCAACGCCAGCAAGCGCGTGTGAGCGTCCCATCGACGACGGTCGTGCGTCGTAAGACTTCTCCGTTCGTCGCGCTGATGCTGTCATTCGTCGTCCCCGGACTCGGCGCGGCCTATAACGGACAGACCTCAAAGGCGCTGGTTCATTTCACGATCTTTGCGAGCTTTATTCAGATGGCGACGGTGACGGACGGCGTCGCCTTCTTTATCCTCGGCTTCATCGGCACGTGGCTCTTTGCGGCTGTCGATGCGTGCCGCACCGCGCAACTGATTCGCTCAGGCCTCGCGCCCGATGCCGAGTCGGACGCGATTGCGAAACGCCTCTACGGGAATCCGCTGGCGTGGGCGGTGGTCTTAATCACGCTCGGTACAATCTTTCTGCTCCACACGCTTTTCGGAGTGCGACTTCCCGTCCGCGAATTTCTTCCGGTGGTGCTGGTGCTGCTCGGAGCGTACATGCTCTTTGATTACTTGAGCGCGCGGCGCAAGCACGAAGCGGGCAAATTCGATGCCCGCCGTCCGCCGCCATCCGTCGTCAACAGCACGCCGCTTTCCGCCAGCACGACAAGATTTGGCACCGGCGAGTTGGTCACGCAGGTGTCCGCACGGGATGTCGGCGGGTGGCCGGTCGAGCCGCGTTGAGATTTTTGGCAGAGCCTCCTCCTCCTGCGTTCTCGCCATCGCGCACGCCTCTTTGCTATTATGAGGAGCCGGTTAAGTATGTTGTCTGAAAGTGTGACAGGGTCTGATCCACTGTCGCGTTAATGCCGGAAAGTTTCGCAAGCAAGCAGGAGATTTTTCCATGTCAGCTTTTATCAAAACAGCAGGGCGGTGGGGCGGAATCATAACCCTCATCCTGCTCGTCATCACGCTTCTCAAACAACTTATCGCGCTTGTCAGCTTTCTGATGGTGGCGATCAAGGTCGCACTCGTCATCGCTTTCGCCGGCTTGATGCTGCTGATCGTGCTGGCGATGTTTCGCGGTCGGAGTCGTCGCCGGAGCGAAGCTGAGGAACTTTAACAACCACGCCTGAATAATCGCTTCTAACACACGTCGGAGTTTGCCGCTAAGGCTCACCAGCTTGACGCCGTCGTGCGTTAGTTCGGGTGAGCCTTTTTCCACTTTCCCACCGTTGTGCCGCCCTCACTGCCGGTTGCAAACCTTGATTGCTGTGTGTTAGGGTCTGGCACTTTGTAAGGCAAGGCCAATCGCTCGCGCATCTTTGAATCATACAAAGAGACCGAGCTGAACAGCTATTATCCCGACGGATTTATTCAAGTAGTTTATTAAACCCCCAGTTTGTTTCGATTTGCACTCGTCGCCCTTTGTTCGGCCAGACAGTGCCTTTTGCGTCTTACACACGAGAGCGCCGCTCCGTAAATTTTTGCGTGCGTCGTGTGTAGCGCCAGAAGGAGCACCCTTCCGATGACCCAGGACGAGCGTTTCTACGCTTTTGTCGTCGCTCGCACCTCGCGTTCCCGTGCCCAGATTCGTCGCATTACAATTCGACTTCGCTGGTTGACGGTTTCGGCATGTATCTTGGCCGCCGTTTTTTGCACGGCCGTGTACGGTTTTTACAGCTTCGCGCAACGCTTCACCGGGCGCGGACTGGAGCATGAGAACAGCCGCTTGCGAATGGTGAATGAAATACAGCAGCAGCAACTCGACAGTTTGAAGAACCGCGTCGAAGCAGTTGAAGATGCTTCGCGCCGCATCTCCAAGTTATCGGGCGTTTCTCGTCAACGAGAAGAGGTCGTAGCTCGTGGCGCGGGCGGCCCATTGCTGTCACTTGACGCGGTCACGATCAGCGCCATCGAGTACCGCGCGGCCCACCTTGAGCGGGAACTTCAAGCATTTGAAAGCGTCATCCACGAGCGCGCCAAAACTCCTTCGCTGTGGCCGGTCGAGGGTGCCATTACAGACGGTTTCGGCACGCGGCGTAACCCCTTCGGCGATGGGGCGGCAGAATTTCATGCCGGGCAAGACATCGCGGCCCCGTGGGGTACGCAGGTCGTCGCCACCGGCGGCGGCGGCGTTACTTTCGCAGGCTCGCAAAACGGTTACGGCCAGGTCGTGATCCTCGACCACGGCAACGGGCTGACGACGCGGTACGGTCATCTCTCAAAAATTGACGTAGCATTAGGCCAGGAAGTTAAGCGCGGCGCGGTGGTCGGGCGCGTCGGTTCGACGGGTCGCTCGACCGGTCCGCACGTCCATTACGAAGTACGCATCAACGAGATGGCGGTCAACCCGCGCCACTACCTGCCGGACGAAATGACGTGTGCGGTGCCGGTACAATGAGTAAATTCCGGCGTATTTTGTGCTTGACAGTTTTGGCGGCTTCGCTTAGTATGCGCCGTCGATTAGGGCAGGGTGCTTGTTTAACCTCGTCCCCATGTTGCATTTAGAAGCACTACAGCAATGAGTTCGAGTAGTTCCCTGCACGTCCGTGGATGGTGACCTCGTCGCACGCTTCTGTTGCGAGTTCATCGTGCGCGGACTTTTTTCTTGGTCATGCAGTTTAAGAGGGACGCGACCAACCCAAGTGGCGTACCCCGGCTCATGAGTATTAACCTTGTTGGCAAAGGAATCTAGTTGATTTCAACGCCCGCTTCACCGAATCGTTAGGAGGATTCGTCAGCTATGTCTAGAATTACCGGTAAAGTCAAGTGGTTCAATAACGCGAAGGGTTACGGCTTCATCGAGCAGCCCGGCTCTTCCGACATCTTCGTTCACTACAGCGCCATTCAGGGCGACGGCTTCAAGACCCTCGAAGAAGGCCAAACGGTCGAGTTCGAAGTCACGCAAGGCCCAAAGGGGCCGCAAGCCGAAAAAGTGACCAAGGCGTAAACTCCCCACAGCTTTCGTTTGAAGGCCACTGACTGCTTCCGGTCTTTGCAGAGAAGCCGGCAAGCGCCCTTGAAAGCAAGGCACTCAAGAAAGCGTTAAAGTCAAAGGCGCGTCCCAACCTAAACGGGACGCGCCTTTCTCCTTTCCGGAGGACTTTTAACCTGACGGTTGAAGGACGTGAGTCTAAACAGCATCTGCTTCAATGCCCGCCGCAGTCGAGAGACTAACCGTTGCGGCCAAACTTCAGGTGTCGGCCTTCGCCTTGAAGCTGACCCGCCCGCCTTCGACACCCACTGAGAAATAGACCCGTTCGCAGCCGTGGCGCTGCTTGAGGGCGTCCGCCTGCTGGGAGATGAGATGATGGAAGCGCGGGAAGGAGAGGTCGTCGACGCCCTCGCCACATTTTCTCTTGGCTTCAATCAGTGCGTCGTACAGATTTTTGATAACCGGCAACTCCTTATGTGCATCGGCGCAGATGAAAACCGACGGTTTGGCTTTTGGGATTTCGGCCTCCGAGCGGGCCGCCATGCGCGCCGCGCTGGCTGAGTCGCGTCCCTCTTCGCGGTCTTGAAGCGTCCGCCGCCACAACTCACGGAAAGCGTTGTAGCGAGCGACAATTGCATTGTAACGGTAGCGCTGAGCGAAGGTGAATGTGCGGTCTTCGGCGAGGCGCTTGATGACCGAATCGACGCGGTTCTTCGTATCATAGGGAGGCCGTTTCGACGCGCCGTTAAAGAAGATGTCAAACTCCACTTTGAGGCGGCGGCTATCATTTTCGAGCCAGGTGAGTTGCTCGTCCACGGTCGGCGGCGCGTCGTGCAAGACGTTCTTCATTTTCTCTTGCCGCTCTTTGGCGCGGCGTGCGAAATTGTTTTGTCGAATGGACACGGTTTGTTATCTCTCTTTACGGCATAGGCTGGATAGCAAGGGCTGGATGGCACAGGCTGGCGCGGCGACCACCTTCGCAGTCTAGGGTTTCACGGACAACAGTGTCAATAAATAGTCGTCAGCGGTTGGCGTCAGTATACTGAGATTGAAACGGTCAGACGGAGCCGCGCCACCCGACGCCAGGGAAGTTGCCTAACGGCGCTCTGCAAAATTTGTTATGGATGACGAAGCGACATCTCATACTCAGTCACTGCGTGCGTTGCCCTCGATTGACGGACTGCTGCGCGCCGCGGAAGTTCGTCCGCTGACAGAGAGGGCGGGGTTGCTGCGCCTGACCGCACTGGCGCGCGCTGTCACTGACGAGATACGCACGGAGGTGCGTGCCCGATTGGACGAAGGCGTGGTGCGGAACGGTGATTTTTCGCGCGAGGCGTTGTTAGCCGAAGCGGTGGGCAGGCTGGCGGAGGCCGTGGCGCGAGAACAGTCGCGCGCGATCCGCCGGGTCATCAACGCGACCGGAGTAATTCTGCACACCAACCTCGGTCGCGCGCCACTCTCCGACGCGGCGCGGCGCGCCATCAATGTTGAGGCCGCCCGGTACTGCACGCTCGAATACGATTCAGAGACGGGGGAGCGCGGCAAGCGCGGTGCGTGGGCCGAAGAATTATTGTGCGAGTTGACCGGGGCAGAAGCGGCACTCGTCGTCAACAACTGCGCGGCGGCGGCGTTGCTCGTGCTGACGGCATTGGCCCGCAATGGCGAGACGATCATCTCGCGCGGCGAGTTGGTCGAGATCGGCGGCGACTTCCGTGTGCCGGACGTGATGGCGCAGTCGGGCACGACGATGGTCGAGGTCGGCGCGACTAACCGAACGCGCCTCTCAGATTACCGCGACGCAATCAACGAGCGGACGCGCCTTCTGCTGCGTGTCCATCCGTCGAACTATCGGATCGTTGGTTTCACGTCCACGCCGGAACTATCGGAACTCGCCGCGCTGGCGCATCAAGCAGGGCTACCGCTGTTCGAGGACGCCGGGTCAGGTGCCCTGTTCGATCTCCGACGATACGGTTTGGAGGGCGAGCCGGTGATTAGCGAATCGGTGGCGGCGGGCGCTGATCTGGTTTCTTTCAGTGGCGACAAACTGCTCGGCGCGGTGCAGGCCGGGCTGATTGTCGGACGCCGGCGATTCGTCGACGTGTTACGCCGGCACCCTCTGTACCGCGCGTTGCGGGCCGACAAGTTGGCGCTCGCGGCGCTCGAAGCGACACTCGAAGCGCATCGTCGGGGCGCATCGTTCAACGAGATTCCCGCCTTGCGAATGCTCGCCCAACCCTTCGACGAACTTTCCCAACGCGCGGAAAAGTTCGCTGCTCACGCACGTGCGCGCACAGACCTTTCAGATTACACGTTTCAGATTATTGAAGGCCGCTCGGCCATCGGCGGAGGCTCGGCACCGACGACACATCCGCCGACGGCGCTGCTCGCGCTGACGCGACGGGGCCTCTCTGCCGACGTGCTCCAAGCAGCCTTGCGACGCGCTCGCCCGCCCGTCATCGCGCGCATTCTCGATGACCGCGTCGTGCTCGACTTGCGCACCGTGGATGAAACCGAAGAGGCCGAGTTACTTGACGTAATCGGGTCGGCGTCAATCACCGTCGGCGGCCCCGCATGACGCGCCGCACACACAGCGACGCACGGAGTTCCGGTCACGCGAGTGTTGCCTATCCACGCTGATTTGATTGTCGAGGATTGTTAGCTATCAATCGTGACCGCGCGCCGGACAGAACTCTCAACCATCCTGTCACCTGTCACGATTTACCTGTCACGGCTATTTATTGATTGTGCCTCGGCACAAGGGGGCTTTGCAGCGGCACCTCTTTTTGTCGGAGTGATGTGTGGTGACATAGTCAAGTGTGATCTCTTCGCCGGGATGTATGTCACGTCGCGCAATAAACAGGATGTGGCCGTGGGTGATTCGCATGTAGCAGTTCGGCTCGCACGAATGATTAATGTAATGCGTGCCGTTGCCGCCGACGCTGCCGTCGAGACTCCAGAGTGCATTGATCGCACAGATGCGTAGCTTGCGGCGGTGACGCGCCCGACGCACCGCCTCACGGCGTGACACACGCTCGCCCGTGTACTCAGCAATTTTGTGGCGACCCCGGAAGAAAGCAGTGGCGAAACAGCCCCGCCCGTTGATCGGCGACTTCATCACCGCCAGCCCGTGCGCTAACTCCCTTTTCATCATCCCTTCAACGGCATCGTCCGGCGCTCGTGACGGTGGCCGCCCCGGCGACATTTCGCTCGTGGGCGGCCACACGTTTTTAACTCAGAAGCTTCATCAATCAACGCCGTCATTTCAAACGAAAACTCCGCGCGATGACGTCGGTTTGATTACGGATGCGCAGCAACTTGTCGCGCTGGCCGGTGAAATGCAGCGTGTAGACGGTGCGGTTGTCGGCCTGCAAATAGTAGACGCGCCCGGCCATCGGCTTGCCTCCGGCGGTGTATTCATATGACATCGTGACGCCGCTCAGCCGCCCGGAAAAGGACTCGCTCTTACCTTCGACGTAGCCCGGTCGGCTGAAACTGAGATTCTCTTTGTCGCGGTCGGCGAGTTTGGCAGCGGTCATGCCGGCGTCGACAATCTCTTTGCGGACGCGGAGAAACCCGTCGTTGCGGTCGCCGTTAACAAACTCGGTATGCTGCTGTGTGCCCTCGGCGCGCGCGGTGGCTCGCCATGTCACCGACGGAAGTTCAAGCGCAAACTCGTCGTTCGCAAACTCCTGCTGTGCCGAAGCGAAGACGGGGCAGAGCGCGAGGGCGAAGACGACTACCGAGAAAATGCTGAAGCGTCTCAGATTATGAAAACGGCTGCTCTGTAATTTTGTCATTGGTTTTAATTCTATAAGTTGGCTGGTCGCGGCCCGGTCGGACGGCGCTCGGTGATGATAGTTTAATCGGCTCTTCAAGTGCGCAACTCAGATGCACAGCGTTAGACAACGTGTTGTCCGTGAGTCTTGTGGCGCGTCCCCGCCTCTACTTTAAGACGCCGCCTGGTCGAGTGCGGTGCGTTGCGCGGCGAACAGTGTTTGCAGGCCATGCTCAGCAAGCCGCAACAGTTCGCCCATCTCCTCGCGCGTGAATGGCTCACCTTCCGCCGTCCCCTGCAACTCAATGAAGCGACCATCGCCCGTGCAGACGACGTTCATATCGACCGCCGCCTGCGAATCCTCGTCGTACTTAAGGTCGAGTAACGCCGTCGTTTTGACGATGCCGACGCTGACGGCGGCCACCTCCCCAGTGATTGGCAGCCGCGTGATTTTACCGGCGCGCAACAGGCGTCGACAAGCGAGGATGAACGCGACGTAGGCCCCGGTGATTGACGCGGTGCGTGTGCCTCCATCGGCTTGCATCACATCGCAGTCGAGCGTCAGAGTGCGTTCGCCGAGTAGCGAGAGGTCGGCGACGGCACGCAGCGACCGACCGATTAAACGTTGAATCTCGTGCGTCCGCCCGGAAGGGCCACCGCGCCCCGTCTCGCGCGCCGTGCGTTGCGTGGTCGCGCGTGGAAGCATTGAGTATTCCGCCGTCAGCCAACCCTGCCCGGTGTTGCGCCGGAACGGCGGCACGCGGTCTTCGAACGACGCCGTGCAGATCACGCGCGTCTGCCCCATCTCGATCAACGCCGAGCCTTCGGCGTACGGCATAAAGTTCGGGGTGATGCGGACTGCACGCAGTTCGTCGACGCGGCGTCCGTCGCTCCGCTTGAAACCGCCGCTATCAGGTGTGAAGCTCATCTCGCCCCCAAATTTCCACGGCCTCCAGCATGCGAGGCGCGCAACCCAAAAACCGCTCTGCGACGCGCGCGAACCGCTCCGCCGCATCGGTCACATAAAAGCGATCCAGATCATCGCACAACTCTCGGCGGCGCGCACCGGTCTCATCATCGGCGCGTGCGCCACGAAGTTCATCGGCATCAGCGTGGGGACGAGCCAGACCCTCACTCGCCAGCAGTGACTCGACGGCCTCTGCCGCCGCTTCACCGGAATCGACAAGGCGCACGTTGTCGCCGATTGTTTCCTGGATGACGCGGCGCAAAATCGGGTAGTGTGTACAACCGAGCACCAGCGCATCAATTTCGACATGGCCCGCGCTGCCGGGCCGAAAGTCACCGAGGTACTCCGCCGCGACCGTGCGCGCCACGTCCGATTCTGCCCAACCCTCTTCCGCCAGCGGCACGAACAGCGGGCACGCGCGTTCGACGACGTTCGCTCCCGGCTCCAGTTCGCAGATCGCGCGGCGATATGCACCGCTGCTAATTGTCGACTCGGTCGCAATCACGCCGATGCTTTTTCCCTCTGCGGCATGCACGGCGGCGCGCGCGCCCGGCTCGATCATCCCGATGACCGGCACGCTGACGCTTCGGCGAACGGCCGGTAGTGCCAGCGCCGAAGCCGTGTTGCATGCGACGACCAACAACTTAACACCGTGCGCCTCGATGAACCGCGCGTTCTCAACTGCGTAGCGTTCGACGGTGGCGAGCGACTTCGTTCCATACGGCACGCGCGCCGTGTCGCCGAGATAAACGAAACGCTCCTCCGGCAAACGCTCACGCAACGCACGGTAGACGGTCAGGCCGCCGACGCCGCTATCAAAAATGCCAATTGGTATATTGCGACTCAAAGCTGGTGGAGGGGTGATGTAAGTAGTAAGGCAAAAGTGACAGCTACTGAGGAACAGATGCTGGATGCTGGGTGTTAGTCAAGACCAAGCCGGTGGTGTTGCCCCCAGGCTTCACGCCCCTGTCAAATTCATGCGTTGCCACAACGCGTGCTCATCAGGAAAGTGGATGGTGGTTTCGAGATAAGTGATCTTTGCGACTTTGACAATCACTTCGACGTCGTTAAGCACCTCGGCACACGTCACACACTCTAATAAGTGCGTGTGAACCACCACCCGCTCCGTTTCGTCGAGCGCGCCGGCATGAAATTCACTGATTAATTCGAGAGTCCTCACACAGTCCATCAGAGCTTCCTCCTCATTTGAGACGACGCCAAAGTTCCTGGCGAGCTTCCATTGAAGTCGAAAAGTTAATTGAGCGCGGCCTGCTCTTTCAGCAGATTCCTCAACTTGAGGCGCGCCTTATGCAGTTGCGATTTGGAAGTACCGGCGGCGATACCGAGCATGCTCGCGATTTCTTCGTGCTCGTGCCCCTCGACATCGTGCAGCACAAACACCGTGCGGTAGCCGGGCGGCAACTCCGCAATCGCCTTCTCCAACGCGATGCGGTCGATGATCGGCATCCGGTTCGGGTTCTCGGTGCCGAGGACGATCTGCACAGGCGTCTCGCCCTCCTCGGTCGTGCGTTCCGAGCGCGTGCTGCGTTTGCGGAAATGCATTAACACTTGGTTGACCGTCATCCTATGCAGCCACGTCGTAAACGCCGAGTCGCCGCGGAAACTCCCGATCTTTTTATAGAGGTTAGTGAAGACTTCCTGCGTCAAGTCTTCGGCCTCCGTCGGATTGCCCATCATTCGCAAACAAAGCGCATACACGCGGCGGAAGTGGCGGCGGTACAACTCTTCGAAGGCGTTCATGTCGCCGGCGGCAGACTGCTGCGCCAACTCAAAATCGGTGGACGGCGTTTTCTCAATCTCGGCTACGCTCACTTGCATCAGACTCCCTTGGGTGATTAATTTTTAGCTTTGCCGAGATTATCCACAATGTTTGCGGATTATGCTAAGCGAACGACTCTTTTCAGTGACCTTGTTCCGGCTCTTCGCTCTTCAGCTCAATCATGAACTTAAAGACGATGCTCCTCCGGGGTCAGTGATTTATGAACGTGAATCGCCGCCATCGCGCCCTCGGCGGCGGCGACGACGGCCAACTGCGAGTGCGGCGTGATGTCGCCCGCTGCGTAGACACCTTCGATGCTGGTCTGCTGATTATCGTCCACCCACACCAGGCTGCACTCTTCATCCAGTCGACACCCAAGCATCGTGTGCAGGTCGGAAGCCGGCTCAGTGCCAAGATTGAAAAAGAGCGCGTCGCAGTTGAGCGTCGAGCCGTCATCGAACCGCACCGACCGCAACTGCTTCGACTCCGCATCGCCCTCCAAGCTGGTGACGCGCTGATTTGTGATGGGGATGTCGAGGGCGGTGAAGCGCGCGCGGTGCTCGTCGGTGATGTCGCCCGGGTTGCCGTTGGTGAGCAGCGTCAGCTTGTCCGTCCACGTCAACATGCGGAGCGCAAAGCCGACGGTATTCTTGCCGTGGCCGAGAACGGCGACGCGCTTGCCGGTCACTTCAAAACCGTCACAGTCAGGACAATGATGCACCGTGACGCCGTAGAAGTCGCGGAAGCCTGGGCAGTCCGGCGTCAGGTCGCGCAAGCCGGTCGCCAGTACCAGACGCCGCGCGTCGAACGTCTGCCGAACGATTTTTTCGTCACCGGTCGAGATGCGGAAGTGACTATCGGCGACGCGCTCGGCGTGCGTCACACATCCTTCGATAATCAGCCCGCCGTGCTTTGTCACTTCATCGCGACCGCGCTCTAAAAGCTCAGTCGGAAGAATGCCGTGATGTCCGAGGAAGCCATGCACGCCGTGCGAGTAGATGTTGCGCGGACTGCTGTTGTGAAACGTCAGCACGCGCCGGCGGTAACGTGCCAGGAAGAGCGCCGCCGATAACCCGCCGGGGCCGGCGCCGACCACAATGCAGTCGTACATTTGCTCACTCATGCATTTGTTCACTTATGACCGCAACCGTACTCGCCCGATGACTATCAACCTCGTCGCTGGTTGGCGACCGTTGCGGCAAGTTTCTTTCTGTAAAGTGGAAAAGGTAGAACCGCTCCCATGAGAGTAGTCCTACCTTTTTGGCAAAATAATGGAGGCGCCGAGAATCGAACTCGGGTCCAAGAGCCGTCACCGCCGGAATCTACATGCTTAGACGCTTCTCTGCTGCCCGCCTTTCGCGGGCGCGTTCATCGTCGCCGGGTCAGTGAAGCGTCGAAGACCCCGGCTGCGACTAGCCCAGTTTTGTCTCGCCCGCTCTCCCTGAGCACAAAGAGCAGGCCAGCTCATCTGAGTGACATCTCGCTCCGCGCGCATGAGCAACTTGCGGCGAGACGCTCGCTAACCGTGGTTAGGCTGCGAGGGCCAATTCTTGATTATTGGCAATTGTGTTTCCCTATGCTTTTTAACGAGCTGCGTAGAGAAGCCCGGCATGCATCCGTACGAAGTACATGACCCCTGTCGAGACCTTTCGCCCCCGTACGAGAACGGGTTGATTATATGAGCGCAACGCGGGTGGGTCAAACTGCACCGTCGCGAAACATTGAGAAGCGTCTCGGAGCCGGGGCCGTTGGTCAGGACGCGCTCGCCCTCTGAACGATGTCCGGCTGACGTTTCCTGCCGTTACGCCGGGTGCGCTATAATTGGCTCCTGGTGGCAGCCGCAGCCGCCATCCACAGCATCAAAAATCAGCTTATCGTCGATCCCGGAATTTGTTTCACGTTCGTCCCTTCAGACATTTAATGAAAATAAGGACAGCTTTTATGGCAGTTAAAGATTCACGTATCTCCGCGCCGCCCCCCAACCTTCCGAAGAGGCGCTCCATCTTACGCCGCTTCTGGCTCCCGACGGTGCTGTTGCTGGCGATTGCGGCGGGAGGGTTGACGGGCATCGTGCTGGCGTATGAACTCAACTACTCAAGGGCGGCGGGCGAGGTCGCGTCGCTGGCGTCGTATCGTCCGAGCGAAGTGACGCGCGTCTACGCCGACGACGGCAAGACGATCATCGGCGAGTTCGCGCTTGAACGACGCTACCCGCTGAAGTACGAACAGATTCCCCAGGTCATGAAGGATGCCGTCCTCGCTGTCGAAGATGTGCGCTTCTATGATCACCTTGGCATCGACCCGGTGCGCATCTTCGGCGTCCTCTGGAAGAACGCCACGACCGGCAGCCGCGAGGGCGGCTCGACGCTCACCCAGCAACTCGCCAAACGACTATTCCTGTCGCCTGAACAAACCTATACACGTAAGATTAACGAGTGGGTCGTCGCCCTCCAGATCGAGCGCTTCTATACCAAGAACCAGATCATGGAGATGTACGCCAATAACATCTTCCTCGGCGCGGGCGCATACGGTGTCGAGGCCGCCGCGCAGACCTACTTCGGCAAACAAGCGAAGGACCTGACCATCGAAGAGGCGGCGCTACTGGCCGGGATTCCGAAAGCGCCGAGTCAGCTTTCACCGACCGTTAACCCACAGGCCGCGCGCGAGCGGCGTGATCTGGTGTTGGAGTTGATGGCGAAGAATGGGTTTGCCTCGCCGGCGGATGTTGAAGCGGCAAAGGCTAAGCCGATTCAACTCGTCGACACCGCTTATTATCCGGCGCAACTCCGCTCGTCATCATTCAATTACCCGGTCGAAGAGATTCGGCAATATCTTGAAGAGAAGTACACGACGCGCGTCGCGCAGAGCGGACTCTCCGTCTATTCAACGATCAACGTTGAGGCGCAAAAGAAGGCGCATGAAGCGTTGCGCGCCGGACTCCGCGTCTATGATCGCGGTCATTCGGGATGGCGCTCCGTGCGCCAGAACATCGCGACAGTGACGGGTGACCGCGCCGCGACGCCTGTCACCGCTCAACTGCTGGCGAACTATAAACACCCGGACTGGTACGCGAATGATTTTGAAAAAGACGCCTACCTGACAGGACTCATCACGAAAGTCGATCAGGCGAAGAACGAGGCTATAGTGCGCTTCGGCACTTATACCGCGACTGTGACCGCCAAAGAGATGGGTTGGTCGGGCCGCCAGCCGAAAACCGAATTCAAGGTCGGCGACCTCGCTGAGTTCAAGATCAAAGAGGTCAACGAAGGCAACCACACGCTCAAGGTGGATTTATCGCAGGTGCCGGAAGTGGACGGCGCGATCATGTCGGTCAACGCCAAGAACGGCGAGATTGTGGCGATGGTCGGCGGCTACGACTTTACAACCAACAAATTCAACAACGCGACCCAAGCGAAACGACAGACCGGCTCGTGCTTCAAGCCGTTCGTCTACACGGCGGCGGTCGAATGGGGACTGACGCCGGAATCGGTGGTCAGCGGCGCGCCGATCAAGCGCGGCCCCTGGCAGCCGCACAACTACGACGGCTCGCTCGGTGGCGGCGACGTGCCGCTGAAGACGGCGCTTGCCAAGTCGATGAACATCCAGGCCGTTCATCTGCTCGATATGGTCGGCATCCAGACCGGCGCGCAGATGGTCAGGCGCTTTGGCATCACTGAACCGATGGCTCCGTATCTGCCGTCGGCCCTCGGCGCGACGGAGGTGCCGCTTGACCAGATGGTGTCGGCCTACTCCGCTTTTCCGAACAAGGGCGTGCGCCATCAACAACACTTGATTCGCCGCGTCACCGACCGCGACGGCGTGGTGCTTGAAGACTGGGAGAGGACGACCTACAAGGTGATGAGCGAGTATGTCGCATTGACGATGGTGCAGATGATGCGCGGCGTCGTCGAGGGTGGCACCGCGGTGGCGGCGCAGGCGGTCGGCGTTCAGTTGGCGGGCAAAACCGGCACGGTCAACGACCACACCGATGTATGGTTCATCGGCTATACGCCAACCTACGTAACCGGCGTCTGGATGGGCTATCAAGAGCGCAAGAAGTCGCTTGGCCGAGACATGACGGGCGGGCGCGGCGCGCTTCCGATATTCGTCGATTTCATGAAAGCGTATTTGAAGGACAAGCCGAAGGAGACGTTTGAGAAGGCCCCGCTGATGCCCGAAGATATCAAGGAGCTTTACCGCCAGCGGATGCGCGAGATGTCCGAAGAGCGTCAGGCGCAATATGCACTGCTGCGTGGTCGGAGACGTGAAGACACAGACCTCCCGATTGCGATCACCGAGCCGAAGCTTGAGCAGATTACACTGCCTCCCGCCATCAGGGATTCAGGCGACGGGCCAGGCGTTGGCGGCGATCAATCAACCGATTCCACGCCGAAGCGGCCTACCATCATCGCCCCGCGCGTCCCCGACGGAGATGATACACCGCCGCCTGCGGCGACGCGCCCACGCGAAGTCGATGCACAAAAGAAGAAAGGCAAAAAAGGTTCCGACGAGCCGTAACGCACGAAGCATAGGGCAAAAGTAAAAATGTAAAAGGCAAAAGTCTAGAGGCCGGAAACGACTCTTCACTTTTGCCTTTTACATTTTTACTTTTGCCTTCTCGTCAGAGCAGCTTGTCCAGCCAGTGCGGCAGCATCTTGCGCCACCACGGCCAGTCGTGATTGACGTCGTGGCCCCACACGTCGAGCGTGTGCGGGATTCCTTTGGCGCTCAGAATCCCCGAAAGTTGGCGACTCCGCTCCGGCGCTTCGTACGCCCCCTGTCCGGTCAGGATAATAATCGCTTCGGCGCGCCGCAGGATCGGCAGATAGTAATCATCGTTCAAATTCGGCAGGTACTGCGCCGGGTTATTAAAGTAAACGTTGTCGTCGAAATACCCTTCGAGATACGAGCGGATGTCGTAGCTGCCGCTCATCGCGATCACCCCGCGCAGTTGGTCGGGATGGCGCAAGTAGGCGTTCGCCGAGAGGAACGCGCCGAGACTCGCGCCGGTTACGACGGGCCGCGCGTGCGCGTCGCCGGTGTCTTTTCGGATTAACGGCAGCACCTCGTCGGTCACGTAACGGTCGTAGCGCGCGAGCAGTTCCGCCTTGACCGGCGGCGGCGCGTGCTTGTTCAAAAGGCTGTGACGGTTGACGCTGTTGATTGAGTAGGCACGCACGCGCCCGGCGTCAATCAATGGTCGAATCGCGTCGATCAACAGGAACCTTTCGTATTCCAGGTAATCAGCGGCGGCTGTCGGAAACATCAACAGCGGGTAGCCCGCGTGTCCGTAAGCGACGAGCGGCATCTCCATGCCGAGGTTGGGGCTATACCACGCGGTCGTGTGGCGATACATAATCGAGTGGACTCCTTCGGGTGCGTCGAGCAGCGGAACGTGCCGGCTTCTCTATCTGGTTAATAAGGCCAGCGATAATCGCGCACTTCTCCACCGACGCGCAAGGCGGCAAGGCGGTCGACTTAATCGCCCCGGGCCGGTCTGTTGCCCCTCGAACCTGGCTGGCGAAAGGCTAAAGTGATCCCGCTTGACGCTCGCTCGAACCGTCTGCTATAAAACTTCTCCTGCGCCGAGATGTGACTGATTCGACTCTGGGTCGCAGATAATCCGCAGTAGCTCAATGGCAGAGCATTCGGCTGTTAACCGAAGGGTTGTAAGTTCGAGTCTTACCTGCGGAGCCAAATTCAAAAGCCGAATGGTGCGTAAATTCGCGTCATTCGGCTTTTTTCTTAGGGTTTTTGTTGGTTTTAGCCTGCCAAGGCTTTTGCACAGAGTTGCACGAAGTTGCACCTTTTGCATCTATTGTGGAGACTTTTTCTGAGGCTAAAGCTCCCGTCGCCAGCTGTACCAAGCCCGTCGAGACAGCCGCTGCGCGCCGCCGAGATTCTGCCGTAGCATGAACATATTTGCTGGTCTCCGTAATGCTGTGATGACCTGCCCAGTCGCGCACTGTGGCTAAGTCCACGCCTTGTTGTAAAAGGTTCGTCAAACAGGTGTGGCGGAGGTCGTAACCGTCCAGCCGCCTTCTATCCACTGCCCGTACAGAATCTTGCATTGCTTCGATACTTCTCTGAACACCGCGCGAATCCAGTGATCTCGGCAAGTAAAAACGTGCGGCTCGTCGCCGCGCCCGTCCCGCTTACGCTGCTTGATGATCTCGACAACTGCCGGGACATGTATGACACGATCCTTGCCGGTTTCATTGGCGCGCAGGAGAACGGTCTCGAATCGTTCATTGACATCCGTTCACCGGATACCGGCTGCCGTGCGGTCGGCGCGCTCTACTGTCGGTAATATCTCGTCGAACCTTGCGCCTGTCCCCAATGCCACGCGAAAGAAGTCAAGCGCGTCGCGCCAGTTCTCTCTACCAGCCATCTCGGATGAGAGTGCCTTGATCTCATCTTCGGTGAGAATTCGCATCCGCCCCTTGTCCCTGCAAAAGCGTTTTCCGAGGTGTCGGCACTGAACGAAAACATCCTGCCGACAACTTCATGGCTGGTGTTGTGTCGCATGTACAGCAAACACATCAACAGTTTCTGATAAGGTTGAACCTCTCGCGGTCTCCCGTCATGAGCGACAAAGGCTCGTTTGCGCTCTTTGCGTATTGTAATCCGATAGTTCTGCGCTCCTCTAGCTCAGGCAGAACCAAAAATACAACTTCGGCCAAAACTTTCGGTTTCAAACCAAACAGTGCTTTAATGGTCGCGGCAGAGTGTCGTTTGAGGCAGTTGATTTTCACACATTAACTTTAACCTAAGATGCTCTGCCTTTTCCTCTATAACTTTGTCGGAACATCTATAGCGGAATCCGTCTGGATTGAGACAAAGTCTGACTTGTATTTGACCTCTTTACCACCAGCGTCCACTAATTTCCGATGTCCTTTATCAGCCAGACACGAGTGTCCCCTTCTTTTTGAGAAGCATCTGAATAAGGAACTAAAATCAACTCTTTCTGCTCTTTGACCGCTTCCTGGTTCCACAGCACTCCGTTCAAGGCATATGCTTGATTGCCTACCCATCCCTTCGGCAGATGCTTCGCATCTTCACGAAGCTTGATGTTCATTAAGTCTGTCGATTTTAGTCCAGCAAGATTCATGTCTGCCTTATTGAGAGTGGTGTCAAAGGCAAGTATCTGTGGACCGCGCTGAATCGCTACTGACTTCGGGTAACTCTTGCCGCCGGGCAGCACTTGAACGCTCATATCCATGTTTATCTCTACTTGATTGCTTCGCTGCCACGTCCGGTCAATGACAAGGTACTCGTCGGGTTTACCCTGCCAAGATTGACCGTTTACAGTTACTGTAAATTGTGAGCACCATGCCGGTACTCTTAAGGAGAGTGGGAACTGCGCTGCTCTCGAAGGCTCAAGTGTGAGAACCACATGCCCATCTTGAGGGAAGCGTGTAGTCGATCTTAGTGCTACTTCTATATGGAAGCCACACCAAGAAGTGGATCAGCACTCAGGGTAAAATGATGGCGGCGGAGAATTTTGTGATGAATGGAGTGCTCATGTGCTCGGTGAAGAAGATTACGCAGAAGCATGTCAGCGGTATAAAGACAAACGAACGAAGTTGCCTGAGCGGCAACGTTACCATGCTCTGATTCTTGTAACCCAAGGTTACAGCTACCGAGAGACGGGGCGCATTCTGTTGGTTGATGAAGAGACTATCAGCGGGTGGGTGACGCGCTATCAAGCCGCCGGCCTTGATGGAGTGAAAAACCATCCGGGGTGGGGTGGCGAGCATGGTCAGCGGTTGTTGAATGCCGAGCAGCTGGCAGAGTTGAACCAGACATTGGTCGCCGAAGCGATGCCGGGGACGAAACTTGGCAGTGGCTGGACGGCCAAGGCAATCAAAAAACTGATACGTGAGAAGTACGCCGTTAGCTACAGCAAAAGCGGCGTCCGGAAACTGCTTTGTGAAATTGGGTGGAGTTATCAACGCGGGCGTAAGCTCTACATCCGTCGCAGCGCCGAGGAACAAGCGCGCTTTTATCTTGAGACCGAAGAAGTCCTGAGCAAGTACGCGGCGAGCGGCGAGCGGGTGGTGCCGTTGGCTGGCGACCAAAGTAAGGTGTACCTGGAAGCGACCCTGGGCCGACGGTGGAGTCCTGTAGGTCAGCAACCACTGGTCGCCGACGGGGCGCGCGAGAAACAGGCTGAGAACATCTATGGTGCGATTCACCTCGGGACGGGCGAAGAGACTGCCACCTTCTGTATAGACTGGCAAGACTCAGACGCGACCATCGTGTGGTTAGAGTTGATGTTGCGAGAGCACCCGCGGGGACAGATTCTGCTGTGGATCGATGGGGCGTCGCATCATACGAGCGACGAAGTTGAAGAGTGGTTGGAGGAGCAACCGCGTCTGACGGTGATTCGCTTCCCGGCCTACGAGCCGGAGGAGAACCCGAAGGAAGCGACCTGGAAGGCGCTGAAGGAAGACATCTCGCATCATAGCTGGCACGAGACGATGGCCGACTTAGGGAAAGCGATTGATGGTTACTACCAAAGCGCGAAACAACACACGGTTAGTTTTCTGGAGAAGTTCGGGTATCAATGGAGCGATGGCAGGCTCTACGCGCTACCGGGATGAGAATCCACTTCTTGGTGTGCGCGGCATATAG
>JALZJL010000073.1 GCA_030859785.1 Acidobacteriota bacterium | reverse complement strand
ACGAAAAGCAACAGCGGCGCGGTCGGCGCGATGATCACTTGGCAGGCGGGCGGCGTTAAGCGCAGCCGTCTGAAGACGAGCGGCGGCAGCTACCTCGCGTCGCACGACCCGCGCGAAGTGTTGGGGCTGGGCCGCGCCGGTAAAGTCGATGGCATCGAGATTCGCTGGCCGAGCGGCAAAGTTGATAAGCTCACCAACGTCCCGCTCAATAGTTACGTGAAAGTGGTCGAAGGCGAAGGCGTGGTGAGGAACGGCGGCGCAATGTCTTCAAGCGTTAGGTGATACGGTCATGGCTCAATTGGATTAGCGCGCGATTGCCAACAAATAAAGTGCGTAGGGACTATGAAGAGAACATTGACTTCTAAATCTTCTGGTAGGGAATCAGACGATATGCTCCCGGAATACGACCTTGATTACAGCAAAGCGCGTCCGAATCGTTTTGCCACCAAGGTGGTTAAAGATCGACTGATAGTGCTGCTTGACCCTGATGTTTTTGAAGTGTTCACTACACCTGAGTCAGTGAATCAGGTTCTTCGCGCTTTGATCGTTAGTATGCCGGAAACCTCGAAGCGAAAAGCCGGACGCAGGTGATGATTGCGTCAATAGCGTGATGAACAATTCCAAACCAACTTTGAGAGGCTTGTCAGGCAGTTTGCCACTTCTTTCGCGCTTCTACATTCTTTACTTTTGCCTTTTTACTTTTGCCTTTTTACTTATCTGCCTGCCTGCCTCCGCGCAGCGACGATCAACGGTGCGCCCGCCCGCGTCTTCCCCCGCGCCGTCGGCCCAGGCCGCGCAGCAATTAATCGCTGAGGCGACGCGGGCGCGCGAGGCGGGAATGGTTGATGATGCCGCCGAACTCTATCGCAGGGCGCTCGCACTGCGCCCGAAGTGGGGCGAAGGTTGGTGGTATCTGGCGACGCTGCTGTACGACCTCGACCGGTACAAAGAAGCGTCAGCGGCTTTCAGAGAGACCACGCGGCTGCTACCGAAAACGGGCGCACCGTGGATCATGCTCGGACTGTGCGAGTTTCAACTCGAACTCTACGACGAAGCGCTGCAACATCTGCGGCAGGGCCGTCAGCTCGGCATCGGCGACAACAAAGAGTTGGTCCGCGTCGCGCGTTATCACGAAGCGATGCTGCTGTTGCGCCGCGGCGAGTTTGAATCGGCGCAGCGGTCGCTGGCCGCACAGGCTTCCGACGGATTGAGCAGCGAGAATTTAATCATCGCCCTCGGCCTTGCTGTGCTGCGGATGCCGGTGTTGCCGAAGAGCATTGACCCAGCATACCGCGACCGCGAATTGATTCGCCGCGTCGGGTGGGCGGAACTACAGTTTGCACAGAAGAATCTGGGCGACGCGCAGCAGGAGTACGAACGCATCGTCGCCGATCATCCGAAGACGCCCGGCGTACAGTATGGTTATGGTCGCTACCTGGTGGCGAACCAGAACGAAGAAGCGGCGGTTACGGCCTTCCTGCGCGAGAGCGAAATCTCGCCGCAGCACGCGCTGGCGCGTTTCCAAATCGCATACATCAAGCTCCAAGCCAACGATGCGCCCGCCGGGTTGCCGTATGCCGAAGAGGGTGTCCGCCTTCGCCCGCAACTCGCGCTCGGTCAGTACGTATTGGGGCGTCTGCTGTTCGACGCGGGGCAGCACACGCGCGCCGTCGATGTCTTAGAGACCGCGCGCCGTCTGGCGCCGGATGATCCGAAGATACACTTCTCGCTGGCGCGTGCTTACCTGCGCACGAATCGCAAGGCCGACGCCGACCGTGCGCGCGCCGAGTTTGTACGCCTCAACAAACTGATCGAAGAAGCCGCCGGCAACGGCGCCCCGCGCGGCGAAGCTATTCAGGAGACGGACACCGGAAAGCCGGCCACACCGTAAGCGCACCGTGTAGTGACGAACGCGATTCGCGTCGCGCCGGTTCACGCTGATGATGTCGAAAGTGAAGTATGACCGAGGGTAGAACGAATCTGATCAAGGCGGCGCTGGTGTTGCTGGCCGCGCTCGCGTTCGCCGCTCCACTTATGTCACGGAGTCAGGGCGTCGTGCATTCGGAGAGCGCGCTCTTCCGGCGTTGGCGGCCCAACGGCGTAAGCGGTAACGTCCGTTACGTCGGCGCCGATAAGTGCATCTCGTGCCACACCAACATGGCGGGCGCACAGCATAACGCGATGGCGCGTGCTCTGGAGACGGTCGATCAAAGTCGCATCCTGAAAGCCCACCAGCAACTGAAATTCCAAAACGGCCCGTACTCTTACCGCATCATACGCCAGGGCGACCGCAGCATTTACACGGTCACCGACGGCGCCCACACGATCTCGGTGCCCATCCGTTGGAGCTTCGGGCAGGGGCGGGCGGGGCAGACCTACGTCTTCGAGCGCAATGGATCGTTCTACGAAAGCCGCGTCAGTTTCTACGACGAGATTCAAAACCTCGACATCACACTTGGGTATCCGCGAACCCCCGCCAAATCGCTCGACGAAGCCGCCGGGCGCGCTCTCAGCCCCGACGAATCGCGCGGTTGTATCGGTTGCCATTCGACCGGCGCGGTCAGCGGCAAGCAGTTGCACCTCGACCGGCTGGTACCGGGCGTCCGTTGCGAGTCGTGTCACGGCCCCGGCGAAAAACACGTCGCGGCGATGAGCGCGGGCGATTTGAAAGAGAAGTACATCTTCAATCCGGCGAAGATGGGTGGCGATGAACTAACACAGGAGTTATGCGCATCCTGCCACCGCAGCGCGGAAGACGTAATGATGATGCCGGATCAAGCGGGCATCAATAATGTCCGCTTCCAGCCATATCGCATTTTCAACAGTCCCTGTTATTCCGATGACAAGCGGATTAGCTGTTCGG
>JALZJL010000016.1 GCA_030859785.1 Acidobacteriota bacterium | reverse complement strand
CGCTCGAACGCTTGATCGCGGCGAACGAGGAACTCGTCCGCGTGACGAATGCGCGCCTGACGGAAGGCGATGTCGCGCCGCTCGATTTGAACCTCGTGCGCTTGGAGACCGACCGCCTGCGCGCAGGAGTGATTCGCTCGCGCGCCGACCTTGAAGGCGAGATCATCTCGCTGCGCGCGCTCGTCGGCTTCGAGATGACTGATCCTCTGCGGATTACGCCGCTCTCGGAGCGTCCGCCGCGCCTTGATTTGAGTTTGACGGATGCGACGGAGATCGCTCTGCGCGAACGTCCGGACCTGCAAGCTGCCCGGCTCGGAGAGGAACTGGGAACGGCGCGCATCAGACTCGCTGAATCACAGGCGACACCGAATCTCGCCGCATCAGTCCGTTACTCACGCAGTCGAGGAATCATTGATTTACCCGAAAGGATCGGCGGTGGTGTAGCGACCGATTCGGATAACGAACTGACGTTCGGCGTCACGATTGATATTCCGATCTTCAATCGCAACCAAGGCGAAGTCGCCGCCGCGACGAGTGAGCGAGTGCAGGCTGTGCGGCAACGTGAGTTTTTAGAAGCGACGATTCGCCGCGATGTCGCGCTCGCCTACCGTCGTTACCGCGCGGCGGCGGAAACATTGGTTTTGTATTCGACGCAAATCGTGCCGCGCGCGGAAGCGAACTTGAGTACCGTCCGCACGGCGTACAACTTGGGCGAGTTCTCAGTTTTCGACATCGTGAACGAGCAGCGACGGCTGATCGAGAGCGAGACTGGATTGAATGATGCCCTGCGTGATTACTACGCCGCGCTCGCCGAATTAGAGAGAGCGCTCGGCACAACGCTGCCGCAGTCGGTTTTCGCACCATCGACCGTTTCGGTGCTGCCGGATGCGTCCGTGCCGCGCCACAACTTCGGCATTCTTTTGCCGCAGCGTTTGACCACTTTGCCAACAGCGCCACGTTCAAACGCAACCGAAAGACTTTCGCTCACGCAACCGAACCAAAACTAGAGAGAAAGATAACGATGAACAAATTTTTCACGCTCGCCCTTTTAGGTATGTTCGCCGCTTTTTCCGCCGCGTGTGCTGGTGGCAATAACACCAACGCGCCGAACGCGCCGACGACAACCGCGAACACTAACCAACCGACTAACACGGCTTCGACCACGAATACGAACGCAAACGCCGCGCACCCGACCGAAGGCGACATCACCGCCTCTGTGCGCGCCGCGCTGCCCGAAGCGCAGACGTTCTCGAAGCAGCACAAAGACATACCGGCGGGAACAATCAGCGAAATCGAAAGGGTGACGGGCACGCCGGTCACAGACCACGATCATCACGCTTACCTTGCTTTCTCAACGTCGGGCGGTGCGCGCCGTCAAGTCGGTGCAGCGACGGTTATCAATGCGGGCGGTCAGGAACTCGTCGTCGTTTACGACAGCCGCGACGGGATGCCTGTGATCCGCGAAGTGCGCGCCAATGCTGGCAGCAATCTTCCCGGAGCGTTTCTCGACCAGTTCAAAGGCAAAGACCACGACGCGGCGATCACTTTCGGCAACGACATCAGAACTGCGGGCGGCGTGGAAGAAGCGACCGCCAGACAAGTGACCGCCGCGATTAAAGGAGACGTGCTGGCAATGCAAGCTCTCTACGGCTCGGCACACACACACTGAAAAGCATGAACAGCGTTCGACGAAACAAAATCGAGCAAACGAATCAGCGTAGGCGCGAAGCCCAAGCCGTCACGCACTTTCGCCATGCGCTGTGCGCTGTGCTCATAACCGTCGCAGGCGTCTTCTCTGCGTTAACGGCTTCGCATCTGACAGCGAGCGCGCACGAAGGCGAAGACCATTCGCAACCGGCGCAAACGACCACGACAAACGCACCAGCGCGTCCCGCCGTAGCGGTTCGCACGGCGGAGCGCAATGTTCAAACAGACGCGGGAAGTTTCCGCGCGCAACTGCGCCAAGCACCGACCGACCCGCGCGCCGGAGAAGAAACGCAGTTTGAAATCACGCTGGCCGAGAGAATCGAAGGCGGCTTCGGCGGCGCGGGCGATCAACCCGTTGCCGGAACCGTCACGGCGCGCATGACGACTGCTGCGGGTCAAACAGTCGCCGGAAATTTAGCGACGCACGCGGAAGGCAATCCGCCGCGTCCCGGCGTCTATGGCGTGCATTACGAGTTCCCCGACCACGGCGAATACAAAATCTTCTTCGACGCGCGAACCGAAGACGGGCGCACCTTCAGCGTTGATTTTCCTGTCTCCGTCTTGAGCGCGCCGACGAACTGGCTGTTCTGGCTCGGCTTGGGAGTGCTCACGCTACTGTCAGGCGGTGCGATCTACGGTTACTACCACTCTTGGCGCACCGGACGTGATGAGATAGACGGCGAAAAAGTACCGGCAAGCGCGGCATGGCGTAAAACTCTGCCCGTCGCGGTCGCCGCTCTCATCTTCTTCGGCGTCGGGACAGTTGCGCTCGCATACTTCTCGCCTCCGCGCGAACGCCGGGACATCGCACATCTTCCGCCGCCAACCGCAAACGTCGCGGGCGCAACGACGACTGCCGCAAACGCTGGCGATCCGGCTCTCGGAGGTTCAGGTGCAATTCTGACGATCTCCAAAGAATCTCAACTGCTGTTCGGCATTCGCACCGCGCCCGTCACGGAGAGACAAATCGTCGGCGGTTTGAAAGTGACAGGTGTGGTACGCGCACGTCCCGATGGGCGGGCCGTGATCTCGCCGCCGGTGTCGGGTCGGGTCTTCTTAGACAGAGGCATCACTATCGGCGCGGCGGTCGGGCGTGGCGAGCGCGTCGGCTACGTCGAGCAAATCTTAGGCGCGCCGGAGCAAGCCTCGCTTGAGGGGCAGCGCATCCAGCTTCGCACCGCCGCTTTAGAACAACAGGCACGGGCAACCGAGCAGCAATCATTAGCTCAACAGGCGCGCACCCGGCTGACACAGGCGCGTCGTGAACTACAACGCGCAACCAACTTGCTCGAAGCCGGAGCCGCGCCGCGCCGTCGCGTCGAGGAAGCGCAGACCGCCGTGCGCCTCGCCGAACAGGAAGTCGCGTCCGCAGAGCAACAAGCGCGCATCGCCACGCAGCAAGCCGGACTCGCGCGCGACTCTGTCGCCCGCGTTGATCCCGTGCGGACATTTCCGCTTCTTTCGCCCGTCACCGGGCTAGTCAGCACGCTCAATGTTGCAACGGGACAACAGGTCGAAGCAGGCGCGGAACTTCTGAACGTCGTCAACCTTTCGACCGTCTTTCTCGAAGCGCAAGTCTTCGAGCGCGATTTGCTGACGGTGCGCGAATCACGTCGCGCGAGTTACACGGCGTCAGGAATGCCCGGCGAAGCTTACAGAATCGGTGAAGGCGGAGATGGCAGACTCGTCACACTCGGACAAGCGATTGACCCGCAGACCCGCGCCGCCTCTGTCATCTACGAAGTCTCGAACCCTTTGAACCGTCTGCGTGACGGCATGTTTGTTGAAATAACGATTGACACGACCGGCAATCAAACCGTCTTGAGCGTGCCGAAAGAAGCCGTCATCACCGAGCAGGGGCGCACGTTCGTCTTCGTCTTCGACGGCGGCGAACGCTTCGAGCGGCGCGTGGTCACGCTCGGCGCGGAAGGGCAGGACTATTACGAAATACGTTCCGGCTTGACACAAGGCGAGCGCGTCGTGACGGAAGGAATCTATCAACTGCGCTCGACGCAGCCCGGTGCGTAAGGCGAAGGAATCAATCTCGATTGGAGCATTCTCGAAATAATGATTAAGACTACAGGCAAAATGTTGTTGGCAGTAGCGGCGATCACTGTGGCGGTTCTCGTCGCAGGGTGCGCGAGGAGCGGCGAACAGCCTGCTGCTGCTGTAGTTCCGACCGGACAAACGAACGCGAACACAAACGCGCAAGTTGTGCCAGCCTCTTACGGTGGCGCGGACGCTTCGACCGGAGCGCGTTCCACAGCCTTTCGCGCCGAATTCACGGCAGAGCCGCGCGAGGTCAGAGCGGGCGCGCCCGCGACGCTCGTGTTCAAAGTCAAGAACTCAAGCGGCGAAACTGTCCGCGATTTGGCAATCGTCCATGAAAAACCGATGCATCTGCTTGTCGTCTCGGACGATTTAAGCGAGTTTTTTCATATACACCCCGACCAGCAGGCGGATGGCTCTTACAGGGTCGCTCACACGTTCCCGAACGGCGGGAGATACAAACTCTACGCCGACTTCACGCCGCCGGGCGGCGCGCAGGTTGTTGATCACTTCGATTTACAAGTGAGCGGCACGCCGCGTCCGCGCGTGACTCACGCGCCGGACAGAGCCATGACGCAGACAGTGGACGGCTTGCGCGTTCGGATGTCACCGAGCCGTGAGTTGCGCGCCGGACAAGAGTTGATGCTCGACTTCGCAACTTTCGACGCGCGCACGGGCAGACCCGCGACCGACCTGCAAAATTACTTAGGCGAACTCGCACACTTCGTCATCATCAGCGAGGACATGACCGATTTCCTTCACGCACATCCAATGGCGCGGGGCGCGGAAGGTCATGGCGGACACGGCGACTCGAACGCCGCTCCGCACGCGCACGGCAACGCGATGCAGCGCGGCACGTCGGAAGTCAGCGCACACACCACGTTCCCACGTGCCGGACTCTACAAAGTCTGGGCACAGTTCCAGCGCAACAATCAGGTCATTACCGTGCCGTTTGTGATTCGCGTTGGTGAAGGACAAACAGCGACGGCGACGGGCGCGCAGCCCGCCGTGCCGTCTGACGCGATTCGCGTCCGCGTCAGCAGCGCGGGCTATGAGCCTTCGCGGATTGAGGTGCATAGAGGTCAGCCGGTGAAACTCGCCTTCACCAGAACAGACGCCGAGAACTGCGGCGGCACGGTCATGTTCCCATCGCAGAACATCCGGCGCGAACTGCCCGTCGGTCTAACCGTCTTGGTCGAATTAACGCCGCAAGCGTCGGGTGAATTGAACTTCACTTGCGGGATGAATATGTATCGCGGCGCGCTCGTCGTGCAGTAACGAAGTCACGCTGTATGAGACAAACAGGAGATGAGGGAGGACAGTAGATGCGAAGAATCTTGAAGAACAATTACGCCATTCTCGCCGCATTAATGCTCGCGGTCGCGTCGTTGGTCGGCGCTACGTGCAGCACGGCGCCACAAACGAACCTCAACAATCGTAACGCGGCAACGACAAACACCACGCCCGCCGGAAACATGTCGAACATGAACAACATGAATCACGGCACCATGGGCGGCATGGATCACTCGAACATGCAGAGTTCGCCGAACGCCGCGAGCCAACCCTACGACTTGCAGTTCATTGACACGATGGTCATGCACCATCAGGGCGCGATTGACATGGCGCGTATGGCTGTGACTAAGGCGCAGCACGCCGAGCTGCGCGAGATGGCGCAAAAGGTCATCACCGACCAAGAGCGAGAGATCGCCGAGTTGCGCCGCCACCGCGAACAGTGGTTCGCCGGACGTCCGCAGGCGATGAACATGGAGATGTCCGGCATGATGGATTCGATGCGCGGCATGGACATGAACCGTCTGAACGCGGCAACGGGTAATTCCTTCGACCTGATGTTCATTGACATGATGATCCCGCACCACCAAGGCGCGGTCATGATGGCGCGCGAAGCTCTGCAACGCGCCGAACATCCAGAGTTGAAACAGCTCGCACAACAGATCATCCGTGAACAAGAGCGCGAGATCGCGCAGATGAACGGATGGAAGAATGCGTGGCGGCAGTAAAGACGGGCGGCGAGCGGCGGGCGACTCGAATACTTTTGCTCATCGCTTGCCGCCGACCGCTCACATTGTCGAGTTATGTTGAACGCAGTCATTAAATGGTCGCTCCAAAATCGGTTGCTCGTCGTGGCGATCTCGGCGTTGGTGTTGGTGTGGGGAACCTACGTCGCGCTCAACCTTCCGGTTGACGTGTTTCCAGACCTCAACAAGCCGACTGTAACCATTCTCACTGAAGCCGAAGGACTCGCGCCCGAAGAAGTCGAAACGCTCGTCACGTTCCCGATTGAGACGTTGATGAATGGCGCGCCGGGCGTTGAGCGCGTGCGCTCGCAATCGGGCATCGGGTTGTCCATCGTCTGGGTCGAGTTCGAGTGGGGCACGGACATTTACCGCAACCGTCAACTCGTCTCGGAACGGCTAGTTCAGGCGCGCGAACAGTTGC
>JALZJL010000425.1 GCA_030859785.1 Acidobacteriota bacterium | reverse complement strand
CCGCGTCCATCTGCGGCTCATCTCCCTGCTATCAACCACTATCCAACAATTTACTTACAGCAATCATGAATCGCGATAGCTGCGATTGGTGAGCGCCAGAAGTGTTTCGTGAGCGCGTGTGAGCGCGACCAGTTTCTCATCGTACCAATTGGAATCGGTGCATTCGCGTATGCGCTCCGCGTCGAGGGCGCGTGTCTCCTCCGGCGCGGGGCCACCGAGGATGGTTCTGTGGCGTACAAACTCATCCGGATCGAGTGCGTTCGCGCCTGCCAACCCGACACCGCGGATCAGTTGCGGGTCGCGCTCGTCAGCGCCGCGTTGCTCGCCAGCGTGGGCCGGAGCTTCCTCGGTTGCCAACAGATGTCTCGCCTGATACGGCCTTGACTGATCAATATCCAATACGCAGCAATGAATGGAAGCCATCAACAAAAAAGACTTCCAGTCATCAAAGAATCGGCCCTTTTTCTACGGCAAAGGCTGACATCTGAAACTCGCCCGAAAAAACGAGGACGGCTTCAAACGCGATGTCTGCTGGTGAGCAGACAGATTCACTTCGGCTCGCTGCCTGGTTAGAAGTTGAACTTGAAGCCGAGTTGAAACTGACGGCTGTCGAGCGCACCCTGTGGCCGCGTGTTGAAGTCGGGCAGCGGCGCCGTGAGATTCCCGTTGACGTCCGTCGTCACCACGCCGTTCACTTGAAAGATGCTGTTGATGTTGAAGAGGTTGAGAAACTCCCCGAAGACCTCGACGTTGAACCGCTCGGTGAAGGTGACGAAGCGCGAGTAGCGCATGTCGATGTTGAACTGGTTCGGCGTGCGCCCGGTGTTGCGCCCGATGAAGAGCGGTCGGTCGGAGCTGCCTGCCCCCACGCCGTCGTTGTTCAGGTCCTGTGTGGAGACGATGTTGAAGGACTCGCCGCTGTTGGCCGTCGCGATGACCCCGATCTGATTATCGTTGACGAGGCGGCGCAGGAATGTGTTCTCGGTTTGCAAGGTCGGGCGTCCGACGAAGCTCATCACGAACGTGTGACGCTGATCGGCTTGCGCGTTACCGCGGTCACGCTGGCGGTTGGTCGGGTCCGAGAGGACGAGGTTGGTGAACTGGGTGGCGACCAGATTCTGCTCCGGTGCGTCATCGATAGCGTGCGAGTATGTATAGTTGGCGCTGAACTGGTAGCCGCGCGAGAAACGTTTGTTGAGCGAAAGTGTCCCGGCAGTGTAGTTCGAGTTGCCGACCGACTCGGCCAGCAGCACGTTGTTGAACTGCGGGAAGAGCCGCGTCGCAGAGCTGATCGTCGAACTGAAGACGGGGCGACCGTCGGCCAGGAACCTGACGGGGTTGATCGGGTTGATGTTGCGGTAGATGGGAATGTGCGACCCCTTCGAGTAGATCAGGCCCCCCGTCACCGAGAGATTACTGGCTAACGCCTGCTCGACCTGAAGGTTCGTGTGGAAAGCGTAAAGGTTCTCGAATTCCGGCGCGACCGCCTCGACACTCTGCCGCGGAAGCGCCGCCCCTGCAGGCAGCGAGCCGAGCGTATCTGGGAAGCGCGGCGCGCCGACAGTGGTCGGGTTAAAAGTGAAGTTGAAGAATACGGGGCTGCCGCTGGTTTGCAGCGCGCGCCGGTAGAGGTCCGTGAGCGGCGGGTCGTAGTAGAGGCCCGCACTGCCGCGGACGACCGTCGGCAGATCGCCCTCGCGCAGAGCGTAGACGACGCCCAGACGCGGCGCGAAGTTGTTCTTGTCGACACGGAAATCGCGTGAGAAAGTGAATGGCGCGGTCGGGTCGGCCCGAGGGATGTCGTAGAGGTCGTAGCGCAGGCCGTAGTTGATCTTCAGGCGCGGTGTGACCTTCCAGTCGTCCTGCGCGAAGAAGTTGTAGAAGACCGACTTGTAAGTCACCTCTGGGTTGCCGAAACTCTCAATGTAGTTGGTATAGCTGAGCGGGTTGGTTCCGTTCCGCGCGGCGGCGTAATTGGCTATCGATGAGAATGTGTAGCGCGCGAAGATGCCCGCCTTCTGCGTGTCGTCGATGGCGTTGAACCCGCCGCCGATCTTCATCGTGTGCGCGCCGCGCGTGACCGTCACGTTGTCGAGAAACTGGTTTGAAGTTTCGAGCGGCTGGACGGTGTTGGCGTTTTCCGGCGCGCCGAAGTTCGCGACGCCGGAAATGACGATGGCCGGACTCGGCCCGGAATTCTGGTTCGGCAAATTCTGCGAATACCGGCGCGCGTACTGGTAGCGCGCTTCGTTGAGCACGTTCGGCGTCAAGGTCGAAATCAACTGGAGGCTGACCGAAGTGGACACATCGACAAAGTCTATGCTGCGCTCCAGCAACTGCGCGAAGCCGCCGGCGGTGCCAGCGATGTTATCGGGCGAGTTGTTGCGGAAGTCGTTGACCCTCCCGACGAGTCTGTGCTGGTCCGTCAACTGCACATCCGTGCGCACAATGAAGAACTTGACTTTCTGCGCCGTCGGGATGGTGTTCGGGAAAGCGCTCGCGGGGACGCCCGCGCTGATGAGCGCTTGTTGGTTAGCCGCGCTGATGTTAATGACGCGTTGCGGCTCGCCCGCGAGATCACGCGATACGTTTTCGTAGCCTGCGTAGAAATGCCAGCGGTTGCGGATGATGGGGCCGCCGACTGCGGCCGTGAAATCGTCTACTTTCGTCTTGGGCTTCGGCAGTAGCGGATTGGAGAAGAAGGGGCGCGACGAGAAGCTCGTGCGTCGGAAGCGGTAGCTGACGTGGCCGTGAAAGTCGTTGGTGCCCGCCGGCGTGACGGCGTTCATGATCAGGCCGGGCGTGTTGCCGAATTCCGGCGTAAATCCGTTCGTGATGAGCTGCACT
>JALZJL010000411.1 GCA_030859785.1 Acidobacteriota bacterium | reverse complement strand
GTATCAGACACTCGGGTTACGGTGACACGCCAACCCAACCTTGACGGGGAGGAGTTGGCGCAGAGGGTGGATGGATGTTTTAGGGTTAGCGTCAACTAAACCTCAGAATCCATCCACCTTGAATATTGTTTTGAAGTGTGAAGAAAGGGCTCGAAGATTTGCGTGAAGGAAAATCTGCCGCGTCACACACAGCAACGGGGCTAACGCCGCAAAACCCAAGCATTATTTTTAACATACCTGACGAGCTATGGGTATTAGGAGGGTAAGACATATTAGTAAGGGTTTTACCCTAATGGAGAGTAGATGAACCGAAGAAGCTCAGAAGTCTTAAGTATCTTGCAACCAGCCTTGCAGCAGCGCGTAGCTCACGATGTCGACGCGGCTTTTCATGCCCATTTTACGCATCCCGTTGGCTTTGTGAACCTCGATGGTCTTAACGCTCAAGGAGAGGCGTGCGGCAACCTCTTTGTTGATGTAACCCAGTGCGATGAGGCGCAGGACTTCCGCCTCGCGCTCACTCAATTGCGCGTCCGAGGATGCGCCGCGCGCGGCTCGTTTCCCGCGCATTTGAGGGAGCGCCTTTTCGGTGATCGCCGGATCGAGATATGTCTGACCGGCGGCGACAGCGCGAACCGCGCGAAGCAGCTCCGCCGACTTGCTCTGTTTCAGCACATAACCGTTCACGCCTGCCTGTAGCAGTTGTTGCAGATAGCCGGCGTCCGTATGGCGCGTCAAAGTCAAAACCTTCACTTTAGGGAGTTGCTCCTTCACCTTCTTTGTCGCTTGGAGACCGTTTAGCTCCGGCATCGAGACGTCCATCACGACGACATCGGGGAGGAGTTGCTGCGCGAGTTGCACGGCGATGCGACCATTGTCTGCCTCGCCGACTATCTCCATGTCAGGTTGCGAGTTGACCAGCAGTTTCAGCCCATCGCGGATCGTTTCGTGGTCCTCGGCTAACAGGATGCGCAGCTTATTCATCAGTCTCTCCCGGCTCCGGTACGGGCGGCGTAGGAATCCGCACGACCACGGTGGCACCGTTGTTGGGCTGCGATTCAATCTCGACCGTGCCGCCAAAGAGTGCGGCACGTTCGCGCATGCCAATCAGCCCAAGTCCTTTATCCTCAGCCCCCAATACCTGCTGCAAGTCGAAACCTACTCCGTTGTCTTCGATTATGAGCGAGACTTGATCGGTGCGGCGTTTGAGCATGACTGCGACGCTTTTGGCATCGGCGTGTTTAGCCGCGTTGTTGAGAGCTTCCTGCGCGATGCGATAGAGCGAGGTTTCGATCTCCACCGACAAGCGATTTTTGTCCATTCCAATCGTATGCAGTTGAACGGGGACGCCGAAATGTTGTGACCAATTCTGGACGTAGCTGGAGAGCGCCGCCTGTAAGCCGAGGTCGTCGAGCGCCGTCGGGCGCATTTCCCAAGCGAGATAACCAACGTCCGCGTCGAGTTGCTCGGCAATCACTTGTAACGCATCGACCTGCGCGCACAGTTTCGTTTGCTCGCCGCAGTCTTCATTGAGTGCGTCGAGTTTCAGTTTCAGCACGGTCAATTGCTGCCCGAACTGATCGTGCATCTCGCGCGCGATTCGGCGGCGTTCGTCCTCTTGCGCGAAAACGATGCGGCGCAGTAGCTGCCCGCGCTCATGCTCGATGCGCTTCCGCTCGCAGACTTCCGCTTGCAAAGTAGCATTTGTTTCCATCAGCGCAGCGGTGTAACGCTCCAACCTTTCTTTCGCCTCTCGCGTCTCGTTCTCCGCCTGCTTGCATCTGGTGAAATCAACGAAAGTGAGAATCACGCCGTCCGTGCGGTCTTCCTCCACGCGATATGGAATCAACCGCGCGATGTACCATCGCCCCTCGCGGCTCGCCACTTCATGTTCTGTTTTATGTGGGTCGTCGAGAACCCGCTCCACGTCTTTCAACATATTGGCGTAATCGAGATTGTGCGTGATGTCTGAGAGGGAGCGTCCGACATCTGACGGAATTAATCTGAAGATGTCTTGAGCACGCGGCGTGTAGAATTTGATGCTCAAGCCGCGGTTAACGAAGATCATCGCCAGATCGGTTGACGTGATCAAATTTTGCAGGTCGCTGTTGGCGACGCCGAGTTCTTTGAGTTTGTTTTTCAATTCGTGGTTAATGGTCTGGGTTTCCTCGTTGACCGATTGCAACTCTTCCACGGCCGACGTTCAAATCCGTGTCCGGCAAATTCCCGACGGTAACGAGCGGTGTGAAACCGCTGAGCGTGTCGTTGTCAGTAAGAATCTGGATGTTCTGAATAACATTTTTGCTGAGTTGAAGATCGGCCTGCGTGGACTCAATGCCGCTGTCGTTGATAACGAAAGCAGCGTATGTGCGCAGGCGTTCGACACCCCTAGCGTGCGCGCTTTCTCGTCGAAATACTGAAGCCGGTCGTTCGCCCAGATCGAGCGTACCGCCGTTCCCGGCTAGTTCCCTGACCTGCCCCGCGGTCTCCGCCGCCGCTACCACCCCGAGCCTGTCGAGCTTCATTCCATTAACGATGTCGACGCCGCGCACCACGTCTGGGTGCGACTCGCTCAGCCCGTTACTTTTGTTGAAGGCAATAATCACAGTGCCGACGCTCGTCGTGTCGGCCACACCATTGAGTTTGGATAGCAGCGTCCGGCCGACGGTCGCATCTGACGCAGTGATTGTAAGAGCGAGACACAAAAGCAACGAAGCGATTAACGTGGCAGAGATTCTTTTCATCATCCGACAGTGTCTCCTTAAATAAGCTCTCGTAAAGTTCGGCGGCTAAAGTTCCGAAGTCCCTTGTGTTTAAACGCCGAGGATGGCTTACATCTGCTTAATTGAAATCAACGCGCAAAGATTACTGGGAGAGACTTGAGAAAAACTTGAGCGTTCGTGTTGAGGGCGGACAGCAACCTTGACGGATGGGAGTGGGCGGCTGGAATGGTGTCCTAGCGATTCCGCTCTCCAGCGGATGAAGGGGGATTGCGTTCTATCTGCTCGGTGCAACAGTGTAAAAGGTAGATAACGCACCTTATTAAGGCTTCACCGATGAAAGTTTACACCTAGCCTTCGCGAATGTCGGCCACCACTCACACGGGAGAAAAAGCAATCCTTCAAGCAAAAAAATTTCACCTCAAGAACTACTCAAGTGATGTTGGTAATCTGGTAAACAGGAAGGGGAAGTAAAACAGTGAAAGGGAATACACAGAGACAATACCGATGGAGATTTTACCCGCTTCTTAATGCCGAAAAACTTTTGACGGAGTGTTTACTAAAGCCAACTGGGAATCTGGAGGTGGGAGGAATGAGACTAATCCTCGAAAAAATCACAGCCCCCTCAAAGCTGCCACGCGTCACACGCGTGCGCTTGCTCGAAAAACTTCATAAAAGCCTTTACTGCTGTGCCGCCAGTGTCATCAACGGTCGTGCCGGAACTGGGAAGACACAGCTGGCCGCAGATTTCGCGTGGGGTTGTAGCCGGAATGTCGCTTGGCTCAAGGTTGATTCATCGGACGCGAATCTGGGGATTTTTATTCAGTATCTGACTGAGAGCATCAGCAGGCAGAGTCCAGTGTTCAACGGCCAACCCGTCAGGTGTTTGGCCGAGACGGTGACGCTCAAAGACTTTTCCTTTCTCGCCGAAAGGTTCGTCTACGACCTGCAGGAGCACAGCTATGAGCCTTTGCTGATCGTCATCGAGGATTTGCATCTCGTCTACGACGCCGATTGGGTCGCGCCATTCTTCACCCGGCTGCTTCCGCTGCTTCCCACAGACGTGCATATGTTAATTACGTGCCGCAGCATGTTGCCTTTTCCGCTGTGGCGCATGCTATCCAAGCAGATGCTCTGCGTGATTGATGAAGCGGAGTTGGCTTTCACGCAGGTGGAGGCCGAAGATTTATTGTTGAGTTACGGCCTCGGCGTTGAAAGTGCGAGTTTCGGTTCGAGGCGAGAGAGCGTGCGCATTGCCGCACTGGACGAATTCGCACGCCGCCTCAACATGGCGGGTCACGCAAAAGGGAGCGCCCTTTAAAACTACACGATGCGAGGATGCATAAACTGGGGCACGTAAGTCGGCAGGTCAAAAGCAAAAAGGCAGAAGGGTAAAGCCACAAGGACGATAATTCTTGTCACCCTCTTGCTGCGCGCTTTTGGCTGAGTGCTTAGTGTGCGTGTTTTGCGCAGTGTCTTGAGCGCCGGCGCGTGGAAAACGGAATGGATAAAACGCCGGCCCTATGTTGCCGGCGTTTCGCTGTGTTAATCTGCACGCGAGTTACGAAAACACGCGAGGCACATGCCGATGGCACCCCGGCCACGTCGTCAGAACACAGCCCAACCTACTCCAAATCGAGTTGCGAAGGAGATTTCGCAACCACCTTCATTTTTTCTGCGAACCAAGTTGCTGCCGCCGCGCGCCGCGCCGGGTATGCTGTCACGCCCGCGCCTCACGGAGCGTTTGCTCGCGAACCTCGCGCACCCTGTTACGCTCGTCGCCGCCAACGCCGGGTCGGGTAAAACCACTTTGGTGGCGGACTTTGTGCGCACCTACGCGCGCCAGTTCGTCTGGTATCAACTCGACCATACTGACGCCGACCCCTTCGTGTTCCTCGGCTACGTGGCGCACGGAATCAAACAATCGGTGCCGGGCTTCGGCAAGGTCTTCTTTTCTTATTTGAAGCAGGCGGCGGACGAGTTGGCTCGGCAGCCGGAGCGCGCGGTTGACGTGCTGCTCAATGAAGTGCTGGAGAAGGTCGAGCGGCAACTGATTCTCGTGCTCGACGACTACCATCATCTCGGCACGGAGACGCCGGTGCACCGCGTCGTTGATCGACTTCTTTCGTACCTACCCGACGTGATGCACGTCATCATCGTCTCGCGCAATGTGCCGCCGCTCGCGATTGCGCGCCTGCGCTCACAGTCCTCACTCGCAATCATAGATCGCGCTGAGCTGCTTTTCACCGATGAGGAAACTCAGCAGCTTTTTCGCCGGGTGTTTGATCTTGAGTTGACGGTGGAACAACTCGCCGAATACCGCGAGCGCACGCACGGGTGGATCACTGCGCTGCAACTCGTTCGACAAGTGGCGCAACGTCAGGCGTTAGCTCGCCCGGACGGCGCAAGTGGCACGGACGCCCCCAACCTCGTCGAGATTCTCCGGCAGTCCGAACACGATATTTTCGACTACTTCGCCGAAGAGGTTTTCGGCGACGAGCCGGAAGACGTACGGCATCTTCTGTTGCGCATCTCGCTTCTCGACCGCATCGAGGTCGAGGTGTGCTCACGTCTGTTCCCCGAAGCGAACTGCTCGTCGGCTTTGCCCGCCCTCGTCCGCCGCAACGTCTTTATCACCGTCGCAAGCGACGAGCGCGGCGAAGAGTACCGCCTGCAACCGCTGTTTCAGAGTTTCCTGCGCCGCCGCCTGCGCGCCGAGGCCGGGCGTGCCGGGGTTGCCGCCGAACACGTGCGATACGCCGACGCGTTTCTCCGACAAGGAGCGTGGGAGCAGGCCACGCGCCATCTGCTCGAGGCGGAGGATTTCGCCCGTGCCGCCGGGATGATCGCTGATAAAGGCGGAGAGCTGATTGACGGCGGCGCGCTGGCATCGCTCTCCTCACTCGTGGACGCGATTCCCTCGCCGGTCGTCGAAAAGCATCCGCGCGTTCTCACGCACCGCGCCGAAGTGGCGCGTTTGCGCGGCGAATACGACGAGGCGCAGGCAATGTTCCGCCACGCCGCCGTGTTGCTTCACGAGGCGGGCGACGGCGAAGGCCAGGCCGATGCGCTTCACTCGCTGGCGACCATCGCGCGGCGACGCGGAGACTTCGAGGCGGCCTTCTCCTACCTTGATCGCGCCGTCGAGTTGACGGACGAAAGCTCTCCCGTGCGCGTCAAGTGCGGAAATACGCGGGGTTTATGCCTCGTTGCGACCGGCGAATGGACGCGGGCCGAAGCGGAGTTTCGAGCGGCGTTACAGTCCGCTGAGGAGCGAAAAGACGACCACTTCGCCCGCCTCATTGCGCACAATCTCGGACTGCCGGCACTCATTCGGGGCAATTTCGGCGAGGCGCTGCGTTGGCTGCGGCGCATGCTTCGTGACGACCAAAAATCGCCGCCGATGCCGCAGGAGGCGACCGCACATTTGAACATCGCGCGCTGCCACCTTTATCGCGGGGAGACGGAGGCCTGCGAACAACACCTCAATAGCGCGCTCGAATACTGTCAGCTTTTCAATCTCGTCGCGTTGTACGGCGAAGTTTTTGAGACGTACGGCAACCTTCACCGCGAGCGCGGCGACACGGCGCGAGCCTCTGAATTTTACGAACGCGCCGCGCGCGCCTACGACGAAGCCGGGATCGACCTCACGCGACGCGAATTGATGGAGGAGCAGGCGGTACTTTATCAGCAAGCTGGGGATTTGATGACTGCGCACGTGCTGCTTGATCGGCTGGTCGCGGCGCGCTCCGCGGCGAAAGACGAGATGGGCTTTTACACCGCGACGCTCACCCGGGCGTCAATGACGCTCGCGCAGGGTGACAGTCAAACAGCACGCGCCGAACTCGAACCCGCGCTCAAGTATTTCCGCGCGCACGGACTTTATTATTACGAGGCGCAGTCATCGATGTCGCTCGCCGCGTGCTGTCTGGCGCTTGGCGACGAGGTCGCGATGCTGGAGCACCTGCGTCGAGCGCTCGAACTCGCTGCGCGCTTCGATTACGAATATTGGCTCCACAAAGAGGCCGCGCGCCGCGCGGAATTATTCGCCCACCCGGACGCCTCCGAACTCCTGCCCGCCGACATTCACGAACAGCTAGCGGCGATGCCGTCCCGGGAAGTTGAGACCGCCCCGCCGCCCCCCTCGCTCTTTGTGCGTAACGTTGTCATCGACCTGACGATTAACCTACTCGGCCCGGTCGAGATTTGCCGCGACCCCTCGCGACCGCTCGCGGTTGACGCTTGGACTACGAAGCGCGCGCGCGACATCCTGTGCTTTATCGCGTCGCGTCGCCACCGCCGCGCGCCGAAGGATGTCATCATTGACACTTTCTGGGGCGAGGCCGACTTCGAGGCCGTCGAGAAGAATTTTCACCCGACAGTCTCCCATATCCGCAAAGCGCTCAATTACAACCATCCGCTCAAACAAAATTTCCTGCTTTACCGCGACGGCGACTACCAACTCAACTCAAATTTCACTTACCGCATAGACATTGAGGAGTTTGACCGCTTGGTGACAGAGGGTGAGGCGGCACGCCACGCCCGCGAGTTCGAGCGGTGTAGCAGCGCCTATGAGGAGGCCGTCGCACTCTATCGCGGAGACTTCATGCACGGCAGCTACTACCAATGGGTGGAGGAACAACGCTCCTATTATCGTGAGCAGTATCTGCGCATTCTCGAAGCTCTCGCGGCGATGGCACTGAAGATGCAACAATGGCTGCGTTCGCTCAATCTCGCGCAGCAGATTTTACGCAACGACCCTTTCCGCGAGGACATTCACTGCATGGTCATGCGCGCTTATGCGGCGCTCGGTAATCGCGTAGCGGTCAAGGAACAGTATGAAAATCTGCGGCACTTGCTTCAAAAAGAGCTTGGCGTTGAGCC
>JALZJL010000388.1 GCA_030859785.1 Acidobacteriota bacterium | reverse complement strand
GTATCATGAGGCGCATCGTAACATAGTAAATATATTCCCGCTAGAGATAACAATAGCCTTGACCTGTATTGTCTCTAGGTGTAATATGTGTATTGTCCTTAGAGACAATACAAAAGAAAGGCAAAAGCAAAATGTTCATCCTAAGAAACAAACAGCAGATCACGACGGCGATTAAGAATGCCCGCGCGCTTCATCCGAAAGTCCGCATGGTCGAGTTTGGTGAGTACCAAGTGACAGGTAGCAAGGGCAACACTTACACCGTCCTGTGCTACCGCGCTGGTGGCGAGAAGATCGTTGACTGTAACTGCCCGTCAAGAGTGCCGTGCAAGCATTCAGCCGCAGCACTCGCGCTTCACGTTCACGTGGCGGCGAGGCGAGGCCATTAACAAAAAGGGCTTCCCGGTGCGCTCACACTGGAAAGCCCTAACCCTTTGACCTACATCCGAGAGGAGTAAATCAGATGCAAAACAATCCTACTACAACGACACCGAATGATTCAGCCGTCGAGTTAGCCGTTCACATCTCCGCGATACTCAACCACCCTGACACGCCCGTGTGTCTCTACAACGCGCTGGGCGATGCCGTGAACGACTTGTATGTGCCGCAGGGCTACTACAACACCGTTGAGCACATCGCGGCCCGGCTCGCCAACACCATCAGGACGAAGGACGAAGAGTAAGCGCGGGTAAAACGGAAACCGGCTTCCAAATCTAAGGGGCTGGCCTAACGGGGCCAGCCTCGCTCAACTCACACACGAAATAGGGAGCGACAACGGCAAAGACGAAGAACAAACAACCTGATAGCGCACGCAAAGCGGCACTCATTTATTGCCGCGTGTCCACAGCGCGACAGGAAGAGGAAGGCACTTCCCTCGATTCACAGGCTACCGCTTGCGCCGCGCACGCCGAAAAACATGGCTTCTCCGTCGCGCGCGTTACCAAAGAAGTGTACAGCGGCGCCGAGTTGTTCGACCGGCCACTGCTGGCGCGTGATCGTGCCGACATCCGCGCCGGTGTGTTTCAGGCCATAATCGTGTATGCGATAGATCGTCTCAGCCGGAATATCGCGCACCTCGCTATCCTGTCTGATGAGTGCGAGCGAGCGAATTGCCGCCTTATATTTGTTACTGAAGAATTGGACAACACGCCGGAGGGGAAACTGCTTCAGTCAGTCAAGGCTTACGTCGCCGAAGTTGAGCGGCTGAAAATCCGTGAACGCACACAGCGCGGGCGTCACACCAAGCTAATGCAGGGTCGCCCGGTTTTTACTGGCTGGGAACTTTACGGCTATCGGCCTGACCGCGCAACCAATGTTTACAACATCCATGAGCCGGAGGCGGCGATAGTCCGCCGCATCTTCTCAATGTGCGCGGATGGTCACGGCATGCATAGCATCGCCTCAACCTTCAATCGAGAAGGTCTCGCCTCGCCAAAAGCCGACCGGAGACCGGGCGCTAAATGGACATCATCAACCATCTGCCGCATGCTCAAGGATCATTCATATATGGGAGAAGAAATCGTCTGGCAGACTAAGCGCGGGCCGGGCAAGCGCGACCTTCCGCGCCCTGAATCGGAATGGGTGCGTTTGCCTGACGGAATCCGCCCGCCGATTATTTCCCGCGAACTATGGGAGACGTGCCAGCAGAATACCCGAACCAACGCCGGAGAGATGAAGCGTAACAAAGAGTATCCCACGCTTTTGCGCGGCCACATCTTCTGCGCAGAGTGCGGCGCGCGCATGATCCGCAATCACTTCAAACGCGGCAAGTATGAGTATGAGAAATATCGCTGCGGAAGCCGTTGGCGACCCTTTGACACGGGCTGTAAAGGGCCGGGAGTGACTATTCAGGCCGTCCATGAATGGATGTGGGAAGCGATAAAGTCAATTCTCTTAGACCCGTCCATCATTCAGCGGGCGCTCATTGAGATTGAACAGGACGGGCCTGACACCCAGTTAGTGCTTGACCTTGACGCGGCGAAGCGAGAACTTGCCCGCACAGAACGCGGCTTGCAAGCGTTGCTGTCACGCTTCCGCTCCTCGGCGGACGATTCTACCCTGTGGCCTTACATACAGCGTGAAGTGAGCCAAGCGTCCCGTGAAAAGCAGCAGTTAGAAAAGACGATTGCCGAGCTTGAGGCGCGAATCCACGAGGCTAATCAGCGCGTGGCTGACCTATGTCACCTGAGTGACTATTGCGCGCTTGTACGTGAGAACCTAGATTCATTCACCTTTGAAGATCAAAGACTCGCGCTACGGGCGCTGGGCGTCAAAGTACACGCGAACAGTGACGACCCGGCTTATTGGCGCTATGAGGTAAGCATCCCGGTTAAAGAGTCGGATGATGTAAAAGCGTTGCACGTTTCCAGCATCGCGCGGTTGTAGAAGACGCCCGCGCCGGCGCGGATTACCGTCCGGCCCGTGCCCAGCGGATCGTAAGCCAACGCGACGCGCGGAGCGAAGTTGTTGCGGTCACGGATAATCGTTTCATGCTCATAACGAATGCCGAAACTGATTGTCAGATTCGGGGCGAGCCGCCATTCGTCCTGCGCGAAGAGTCCGAGATAAGTGTTGCGCTGAATCGACGCGGTGCCGAACCGTTGCCGGAAGCGACTCGGCGCGTTCGCAAGGAAGTCGCCCGCGCTCGTGAAGTTGTAAGTGCCGCCGGCGTCCACGAGATCGACGAAGCTTGAGCGGATGCGTTGCGCGTCGCCGCCCATCTTCACAGAGTGTGCACCGGCGATGACGTTCAGTGAGTTCTGTATCTGCCAGCGCGTCTCGCGCCGCTCGCTCGCGCCGCTTGAAGATGAGCCGGCAACCAATGTCCCGGAACGGTCGTCGGGGTCGAGCGCATCGAGCGGATCGTTGATCGTCATCAACACGACCGGACTACTGTCGGCGCGGTTCGATGCGGAGACTGACGGTGCCAGGCGCGACCACTGCGCACGCAGTTGGTTGATGACGCGCGGCGAGAAGACATAGGTGTCCGAGTATGACAGCGCATCGGCATCACGCGTGCGGCCCTGAAGAGATTCAGCGAGACGCAGGCCGCCGCCAAACTGGCGCAGATTTTTCTGCCGTCCGAGTTGGTAGAGAAATGCGGCGTTGTGCGCGTCATTAAATTTATGGTCGACGCGCGCCGTCAGGATGTGGTTCGAGAGCGGTGTGCTGATGCGTTCGACAAACGGCGCGAGTTCCGCCGGGAGATGTGGCGCGGTCGCAGTGGGTTCGACGCGGCGGCCCGCGAGAGTCGTTGGCGCGGGCAGCGGAAACAGCGGATTTGACCCGACCGGCACAAGCGCATCAATCAGCGCCGAATCAAGCACCGCGTCGTGTTCATATGCTCCAAAGAAGAACGTTCTGCCGCGCCCGGCGTCACGTCGCGTCCCAAAATGTTTTGCACCGAAGTCGAGCGGGCCGCTCAAGGTGAAGCCGGGGTTGTGCTGTTGCAGCGGCAGGCGCGCCAAACCCCGCCGGTTGTTATTGAAGGTGTTGGCGTTCAAAGACTCGTCGCGGAAAAAGTATAAGAGTCGCCCGCGAACATCGTTCGAGCCGCCGCGCGTGCGCAGATTGATGCGTCCGCCCGAAGCCCGCCCATACTCCGCCGAGAATTGGTTAAGGATGACCTGCACTTCTTCGATTGCTTCGAGCGAGGGTTGAAAGCGTTCGCGCGCCGCGCGGTCGTCGTTGTTATCGAGGCCGTCAATCGTGATGTTGTTCGAGTAAGCCGCGCCGCCGGAGAGCGCGAATGCGCCGGCCTCTTCGGGCGTCGTCGCGTTTCGCTCCGCCGTTGCTGAGCGCGCGTTCGGGTCGCGATCCTCAGCCGCGTCGCGCGTCGACAGCGGCTCCTCCGTGACGCCGCTTAAAGTAAAAACGAAATCGAGCGGCGAGCGGGACGGCAACGGCAGTGATTCAATCTCGTCGCGCGTCACGGTGCCGCCGACCACCGTCCGCGTCGTGTCAACCGGCGGCGCGCCGGCCTCGCTGACAACAACTTGTTCCGCCGTCACGCCGGCGGGTTGCAACGTGAAATCGAGTCGCACATGCTGCCCCGCCACAGTGACGAGATTCCCTCTCTCGCCAACCGCAAATCCGGCGAAAGATGCGCGCGCGACATACACACCCGGCCCCAGTCCGGCGACGCGGTACAGCCCTTCCTCGTCCGCCGTGACTCGACGCTCGGCGCCGGTCGACGTGAGCACCACCAAAACGTCCGCCCGTGGCAGGGCCGCGCCGTTCGTGTCGGCCACGCGCCCGCTGATCGTCACGTTGTCGAGGTCCTGCGCACGCGCGCCGACCGGCCCGGAGATAACGTCCGGTAAAACCATAAGTGAAGTGGTGAGTGAAAGGACAAGTGAAAGGATGGTGACAACACGCCGTCGGATGGGCGTGAGCGGGGTCAACTGGGTGAGGCAATTCATGTCTGGTGATGCTCCTGGAGAGGTGTGAGTGAGAACACCCATCCCGGTGCGCGGTTCGCGGAAAGCGGCGGCGCGCCGGGCGGAATACGGTTTTTCGCCGGGTAGGCTTCGCTCCTGATTGATGATTGGCAGTGGCGGATATGTTTCCGCGCGTTGAAGGACAAGGCGTGAGGGTGAGCGAAGCGCCTGATAAATGTCTTGACGGCGGAAAGGACTCTATACCTACCGCATTGGAAAAATCAAGAAGTAGTACAGACTTGCGGTTGTTCTGCTTCAGACGGAATTGGAGTTTGGTGGCTTCTGGCTTAGACACTCTTCACCTTGAGGAACCTATGTCCAAGAAGCCACGCAAGAACTACACGGCGCAGGAGAAAGTTGCTATCCTGCGG
>JALZJL010000386.1 GCA_030859785.1 Acidobacteriota bacterium | reverse complement strand
AAATGCCGTCGGATGTATTTGGGGATGTTGGCCGCGAAATGGTCTAATCATGCTGTCAGCATTCCGTCGATAGATGGATTCAGCGGGGTCATAATGAAAGCGGAAACGGTAGCATGAGCGGTCAACGGCGGGCAAGCGAGAGTCCCGTCCCGATGGGGTTGATATAGATTTTAAGAAGACCCGCTCAGCCACGAATGACAAGAATCACACGAACCAAATTGTTAGCAGCTGCCACGCGGGGAAACTGTAGCGGTGATGCTGTGACCTACGTTCCCGATCAAATATTTCATTCGCGTCATTTGTGTAATTCGTGGCTCATTTCTTTTTCCTTGAAGTCCGTAGTAGCGATGCCGTTCGAGTTGAACTCGGCGTCAACAACAAGGTGGTGAATGACGGTGAATCAACATTCGTGTGTGGTGGTCGGCGCAGGCATGTCCGGCCTGATGGCGGCGCGCACTCTGCAAGCGGGCGGCGTGCGTGTGAAAGTTTTGGACAAGGGGCGCGGCGTCGGTGGGCGTCTGGCGACCCGGCGCAGCGGCGTCGGCGTGTTCGATCACGGCGCGCAGTTCTTCACGGTGCGCGACGAGAATTTCCAACGCCTCGTTGACGAGTTGATTGATGCGGGTATCGTCAGCGTCTGGTGTCGTGGCTTCGCGGACGAAACCGGCGCGGCGCGCGACGACGGTCATCCGCGCTACTTCGCGCACGGCGGCATGACGGCGATGGCGAAATATCTGGCGCGCGGACTCGACGTGCAGACCGGCGTGCGCATCACGGCATTGACGAAACACGTCGATGATTGGGAGTTGATTGCCGAGAGCGGCGAAACGTGGCGCGCAGGGAATCTGATTCTGACGTCGCCCGTCCCACAATCTTTGCAGTTGCTTGCGACGAGAGGAATCGCGTTACCTTCAAAGATTGGGAGCGCACTCGAAGCGATTACCTACGACCCGTGCATCGCGCTACTGGTGTTACTCGACGCCGGAACGAGCGGCGTACCCGAACCGGGCGGCGTCAAGATCGCGCGCTACTTCGGTGACGCGAACGCCTCACCCGCGCCGGTCGAAGGCGAGCCGTTAGCGTGGCTCGCCGACAATCACCGCAAAGGCATTTCACCCGACGCCTCCGCAGTGACCATCCACGCCGGCCCGGACTTCAGCCGCGCCCACTTCGCCGAGGACGACGAGACGGTCACTCAACTCATCATCGAGGCCGCCTCTTTGCGCTGGATTGATCGAAGGAAAGTCCGCGAAGCACAAGTCAAGCGCTGGCGCTACAGCAAGCCCGTCCACGTCTACCCCGAACGATGTTTGATGATCCCCGAACTATCGCTTGCCTTCGCCGGCGATGCATTCGGCGCGCCGCGTATTGAAGGCGCGGCACTGTCGGGACTGGCAGTAGCAGATGTGTTGCTGAAAAATGTGACTTAACAAAACCGGGGATATTCAATGGTCCCACGACTCACGCTCCGCGCTCAGATACTCGTCCGCCTCTGCCGGGGTGCTAAAGCCACGACCTGCCGGCAGCGAGGAAATCATTTCAACGACCGACACTTTTTCTCTCGTCTCCCCGTCCGGGCCGCCAAATCGTTCAGGATCAGCGCGGCCAACTGAAGTTTCTCCTCTGAAGGTAGGAGAGAAATACTCTGCCTGTAAATTTCTTTCGCGTTCGGCATACTGATGACTCCTTTAATAGTTTGGCGAGAAGCACAGGTCATCTCAGTCAGCAATCCTACAGCTAGAGACGCGAGTACGTTAGTCCGGTCTGTCCCTGATACTTGCCGCCGCGATCTTCATAGGACACGTCGCAGTCTTCGTCGGATTCGAAAAAGAGGACTTGGCCGATGCCTTCATTGACGTAGACGCGCAGAGGCAGATTGGCGAGGTTGCCGAGTTCGATCACGAGGCGGCCCGTCCAGCCGGCTTCGAGCGGTGTCGTGTTGACGAGCAAGCCGGCCCGCGCGTAGCTCGACTTGCCGAGACAAATCCCAGTGACGTTGCGCGGCATGCGAAAGGTTTCGACCGAGACGCCGAGCGCGTAGGAGTGTGGCGGCATCAGGTAATACTTCGAGCCGTCGTCGGTGGTGCGAAGCGGCGGTTCGACAAGCGACCCTTCGTCAAAACGTTTAGGATCAATCTCGCGCCCGTGGACGGGGGAGAAGACGCGAAAGCCGTCGTCGGCGAGGCGCATGTCGTAGCCGTAGGAAGATGCCCCGGCGGAGATGATGCGGCGACCACCCACCTCGCGCACAAGTCGTTCGTCAAATGGTTGAATCAACTGCGCCTCTTCGACGGCGCGTCGAATCCAGCGGTCAGATTTAACAGTCATGGTGTGATTCCAAATGAGAGAGTTTTAAGGAGCACGCGAGCGCGCAAGAGTCTAAGGTTCAACGCCGAATGTCGCAAGCCGCGGTGAAGAAGAGTGGTCGGCGAGCAGTGAGCAGATAGTCCAAGATCAAAAGCAAGTAGGGAGTCAAGACCCATATCCTGTTCTGTTCTGACTGACCACCGACCACTGACCACTGCTCACTGCTTACCGTTCTCCTGCTTGATTCGCAGCGTGCCGTCGCCGACGGTGAAGTTAAGTGTTGCGCCGCCCGCCCCGGCGCGTAGGTGTTGCGAGCGCTCGCTGACGGGTGCGTTTTCGTCGCGCGCGACGAGCGCGGAATGCGTGTTTTCAACGCGGCCCGTGCGGAGCACTTCGGCATTGATGTCGGCGTTCGCGTTCGCGGGGAGCGTTACGTTGAGGTCGCCGCCGGCGAGACGAATCTCCGCTCCGCGACCACGCCAACTGCGCGCGACGATATTCACGTCGATGGTGCCGCGCTCGATTGTCACCGTGACGTCGCCGCCGGTCAGCGTGAGCGCCGCCGCACTCTCGCCAGCGCTGAGGCGGATCGCGCCTTCGACGCCGGACACATTGAGCGCGCCCCGCCCGGCGGAAATCTCAAGCTCGATAGCGACGGGAACGCGAATGCGATAGTCGATCTTCCACGGCAACGCGAGCAGGTGCTTCGGAAAGTCACGCGCGACGCGCTTCATATACTTGCGGTCGTGTGTCCCCGTCGTGAGGATTTCGATGCGGTTCGGCTGAGCGTCGAAGACGAATCCGTTGACGGCGGCGAGTCGCGTCAACTCTTCTTCAGTGTTGGCACGCAGTTCGATGTCGGCGGTCACGTCGATCTCGTTCTTCGTCCATGCTTCGACCGTAATCGAGCCATGCGGCGCGCCGTAGATGACGAGCGCCCCGCCGTAACCGAAGCGGCGCACCTCGTGCCGCGTTGTCGTCCGCGTCAGAGCAGGAGGCCCCGCCGCCGGCGCAGGCGTCGATTTCTTTTTCTGTGGCGACGATATCACCGCATGCGGCAGCAACACGGCCAGCAACAAGAGCACCCCACCGTTGAAGGCGCGCCGCGACCGTGTAATGTCGCAGGCCGACAATCTTTTTTGAGTTTGATTGATGACGAACATTTGCGCTCCACTAAAATGAAGCGGACGCTTCCCTTCTTCAACCCGCGTGATGAAAGGAAGCGTCCGCTTCGGACGTTGAAAGTTGAGCGCCGGTCTAACGAGGCATCAATGCAATCGACCCGCGCTGGTTGGTGGTGTTGAGCGCCGCGCCGCCGTCTCCGACTTTGCCGACGACTTTGCGATTTTCGCTCATGAACTGAAAACTACCCATTGCCCTGAAACCGCCGAGGTCGATGTTCCGTGTCTTAGGGGCCATCGCGATCAAGCGAAAGCCAGAGTCAGCCGCGATGCGCAAGCTGATCTGCCCCTCCATCGACCTTAGTTCGTAGACTCCGCCGCGCAGCAATTCGGCGTCGAATACGATGTTACCCATCAGACTTTCCGCCATCACCGTCGTCGCGCGGATGCCCGTCAATTCGATGTCGCCTTCCAGCGAGACACGCGCGCGCACCATCGTGCCCTGCACGCCGCGCACCGTGATGTTACCCCGCCGCGTTTCAAGATCAACCGTCGAGTTGACCGGCACCATCAAGCGGAAATTAACGTCGCCGACATCTTCGCCGCCGCGGTTGTCGCGCACCAGGTCAATCAAGAATTCGTCGGCGCTCGATTCCGGCGTGAACCGGGCGGAGGGGGATTCCAGATCGGCGGTGACCTTAATCTTGTTGCTGTTCCAGGTCTCGACGGTAATCGTGCCGGAACGGTTCTTCAGATGAAGACGAACGTTGGCGCCCGCCGGATACTCTTTGGTGATGCGCCTCTGCGCGATGGCAGACTGGCCGCCGGTGACCACCAGCGTGAACGCGGCGGCAAGCAACATGAGACAGCGTCGCCGCATCGCCTGCTTCACGTCGCGGCGGTACGTCTTGGTGAGGCCGGAATTGTGCTGTGGTGTGTTCATCAAACTATTACTGTGGATTTCTCATACGGAGGACTGCTTTGCGTCATTCCGCCCGCGCTCCGTTGGCATGAAGGCGCGGGCGGAAAGTGTTAACGGCAAAGGGTGAGACCCTCCATCAATACTCTGAAAACTCTTGCAGAAGTTTCATCTTGTCGCGCAGTGCGGCGTTCAGCATCTCTTCGGAAACCTCGTCTTGCGGGTTGTGCTCCAACTCGCTTAGTGAATCATTGACCACCTGTTCAATGACGACCATGCTGCGGTCGAAGGCCGCGCGCATCTGCGGATTCCAATTAGCCTTGCGCTGATCGACACGCTGATTCAGATAATCGATGTCAACTTTGCGCACGAAGCCGCGGCGGTAAAAGCTCTCCATCACCACCTCGCGCGGCTGACTATCAGCGGTCTGGTTCGACGAGTCTTCGGTCGCAATCGTCTGCCGGTCTTTGAAACTCTGCACGCCCAGCGTGGTGACGAGCGAAACGCTAACGACGGTGGCCACGACCGCCATCGTCATCTGCGACAATGAGAGCTCCCAGCGCTTACCCATCAGGCGCGCCCAGAAACTCTCGTGCGCTCCGGCGGAGACACGCGCAGCCCGGCGGTCGGCATCGAGTTCGGCTTCGACGGTGTTGCGAATGCGCAGCCATAGTGCGCGCTCGTTCGGCGGAGAGGCGTGCTGCCCACGCTCGGCGCGGGCGACGCCGACAATTGCCTGCATCTCGTCGCGCACATCAACGCAACTCAGACAAGCTCCGAGATGTCGGTTGAACAGCGCCTGATCTTCAATGGACAAATTACCGTCGAGGAAATCGCTGACCAACTCCTGGCACTTCTCGCAATTCATTTCCGTATCACCTCTCGCGTTTCCACGCGCCGGTCACCGACTAACAACATCACGTACTGAGATTAACAAGATGTTGTCTAAGACAGCGGCGGTAGCGGCGCACGCAACTCTTCCTT